>JALZAH010000631.1 GCA_030948425.1 Actinomycetota bacterium | reverse complement strand
GTGCTGGTCGTGATCAGGGTGAAGGTGGGCGGGTCTGTCGCCCCCTGGGTGGCATAGAGGACCCGGCCACGGGGGGGCCGATGGGCGGCCTGGGCCATGGCCACCACCCGGTTGAGCTCAGCTGTCGGGATCCGCCGGTGGTAGGCATCAATCGACGACCACAGGGCCGGGTAGAGCTTGTGGACCCCGAGGCCGGTGGCCGCCGACACCTTCAGCACCGACGCGTAGGACAAGAAGACCAGCCGGTCGGCCACCTCGGCTCGTACCGCAGCGCGAGCCTCAGCGTCGAGCATCTCCCATTTGTTGAGGATGATGACCACCGGGCTGCCGGCGGCGTCGACCCTCTCCGCCAACCGCTGATCCTGGCGGGTGACCCCCTCGGTGGCATCGATGACCAGCAGGGCGGCGTCGGCTCGATCGATGGCCTGGAGGGCACGGACCAGCGAGTAGTACTCGGCGCCCGAGGCCTCCCGCGCCCGCCTGCGCATCCCGGCGGTATCGATGAAGCGGATGTCTCCGTCGTCGGTGGTGACCAGGGTGTCGATGCTGTCGCGGGTTGTCCCGGCCACGTCATGTACAACGGAGCGCTCGTTGCCGATCAGGCGGTTGAACAGCGTGGACTTGCCCACGTTGGGCCGCCCAACGATCGCCACCGCCGGTGTCTTGGCGATCACCTCGGCATCGTCGAAGCCTGCTTCGCCGACGGGAGCGGGCAGAGCGGCGACCACGGCGTCGAGGAAGTCTCCGGTGGAGCGACCATGGAGGGCGCTGACCGGATAGGGCTCGCCCAGCCCCAGCCGGCTGAAAGCCCAGACATCGGAATCGCGACTCTCGCCGTCGATCTTGTTGACGACCAGAAGGGTGGGGCGGTCGGCTTGGCGGACGAACTGGGCCACCTTGGCGTCCTCATCGGTGATTCCCACCACACCGTCGACGACGACGACGAGCACGGCCGCTTCGGCCATGGCCTTCTCCGCCTGAGCGCTGACCTGGTCGTCGAGGGCGTCGCCGGCCGCCAGCCATCCACCGGTGTCTTCGATGATGAAATCCCGGCCCGCCCACTCGGCGTCGAGCGGCTTGCGGTCCCGGGTCACCCCCGGGTGCTCTTCGACGATCGCCTCGCGCCGCCCGACGATGCGGTTGACGAGCGTGCTCTTGCCGACGTTGGGCCGGCCGATGACGGCAACGACGGGCCGCCTGGTCACGTGCGGGCTCCGACGAGGGAGGAGGTGGACGCCAGAGCAGCGCGCAGGCTGGCCCCGTCAGCGGGAATGATCTCCACGGGGCGGGGCAGTCCCCCAGGGGTGGTGCCGTCGAGGAAGCGTCCGCCCGTCAGACACGAGTCGGGCAGCAGGTAGCGCCGCCCAGCGGGGGCCCGCTCGAGGGCGGCGGCCAGGTCGGGCCCGGTGAGCAGGCCGGCGACGCCGGTGTTGCCGCCGAAGAAGGCGTTCTCCACGACCAGGATGTCGGTGTCGTCGCTCACCGAGGCCACCAATGGGGCCAGGATGTCGCGGCCGTAGACGCCGGTGACGATGGTGACCGGAGCTCGGGGGGAGGGCACCAGGGCGACGGTCCCGGGAGGCAGGCGGGGCGCCCGATACCCTTCGGCGGGAGCGCCGTCGACGGAACCGAAGAAGCCGCCGGGGCCGCCGGTCGGGGCGTCGGTGCGCCCCCAGAAGCGGGCTTCGAACACCCGGGCCATGCCCACGCCGTTCTCCTGCTGGGCGATGTCGCCGTAGGACTCCAGGGAGGGGAATGGCCTCCCCGCCACCAGGTAGTACTCATCGGCGGCGTACACCAAGCGACGGCCGAGGGCGGAGACGAACCGTTCCTGCCAGGCCTCGATGGTGTCGATCACCGCCGCTGCCTCCCCCCGGGTGTGAGGCCGCATGGCCACCTCCACGTTGAAGCGACTGACACCGAGGGGTACGCAGGCCACGCTAGCCAGGTCCGGGTAGCGGTCGGCCACGCCGATGAGGGTGTCCTCGAGCACGGCGCCGTCGTTCACGCCGGGACAGACGACGACTTGGCCATGGACCTCGATGCCATGATCGAGCAGGGCCCGCAACCACCGCAGGCTGGTCGCTCCCCGTCGGTTCCGCAACATCCGGGAGCGGACGTCAGGATCGGTGGCGTGGATGCTGACCCACAGCGGTGACAGGCCCTCGGTGACCACCCTTTCGAGGTCGGCCTCGGTGAAGCGGGTGAGGGTGGTGAAGTTTCCATACAGGAACGACAGGCGGTAGTCGTCGTCGCGGGTGTAGAGGCTCTTGCGCATGCCCTTGGGCAACTGGTGGATGAAGCAGAACTCGCAGTGGTTGTCGCAGGTGCGGACCCGGTCGAACAGGGCGGCGTCGACCTCGATGCCGAGGGGTTCGTTGCCCCGTCGACGCACGATCGCTGAGAGCTCCAGGCCGCTGCGACGAACGTCGATGTCGAGCTCGGGACGGTCGGCCAAGAGCTGGTACTGGATGATGTCTCGGGGGAGCTGGCCGTCCATGGCGATGATCTCGTCGCCTGGGAGCAGGCCGGCCCGGGCGGCGGGCGACCCGGGGGTCACCGCCACCACGCGGGGCAGTGACATGGCTCGACCAGGGTACCGGTAATGCGGGCAGGGCCGGGTAGCGTGGTTTTGTGGCTGTCGATCGGGTACTTCTGGCTTCGCCGCGGGGTTTCTGCGCCGGAGTGGAGATGGCGATCAAGGCCTTGGCGTGGATGGTCCGGATCTTCGATCAGCCGGTGTACTGCTACCACGAAATAGTCCACAACCGCTTCGTTGTCGACCACTTCCGTGCACTTGGGGTGGTCTTCGTCGACGATATCGTCGAGGTGCCGGAGGGGGCTCCGTTGATGCTCTCCGCTCATGGCACTGCCCCCGGCGTGGTGTCCGCGGCCCGGGACAACGGGGGATCGGTCGTCAACGCCGCCTGCCCGCTGGTGGTGAAGGTGCACCACGAGGTGAAGATGCGGGCGGGCAAGGGTTACAGCATCGTCTACGTCGGCCACGAGGGCCATCAGGAGGCCATCGGGACCATGGCCGTCGCCCCTGATTCCGTCCATCGGGTGGAGTCGGTGGCTGAGATCGAGGCCCTTCCCGATTTTGACACCCCTGTGGCATTCCTGGCTCAGACGACGCTCGCCGTCGACGAGTGGCAGGTGCTCCTCGACGCTGCCCGTCACCGCTGGCCGGACCTGTGGGTGCCCGGCAACTCTGATCTCTGCTTCGCCACCACCAATCGCCAGGCCGCCCTCAAGGCCATCGCCGGCCGTTGCGATGCCTTGATCGTCATCGGCAGCGCCAACTCGTCCAATACCCTGGCTCTGGTGCGCACCGCCCGGGCCGCCGGGTGTCCGTGGGTCGAGCGCTACAACGGCCCCGAAGAGGTACCCGAAGGCCTACATGGCACGGTCGGCGTCATCGCCGGCGCCTCGGCCCCCGAGAGCCTGGTCACCGCCGTGGTCGAGCGCCTCTCCCCCGCCGAGGGCATCGAGGAGGTCGTCGCCATCGACGAGGATCAGTACTTCCCGCTGCCCCGCGAGCTGCGAAACCTGCTCCGCCGGGTGGCGACCACAGCTGCCGTTGCCGGGCTGGCGCCGAGAGCGGATCCCACGGCGGGCTCGCCCGGGAGCATCGATGATCGAGGGGTCTCGGCGGCCGCCGTCATCGCCTCTCTGACCCCCTGATCGAGGGCAAGGGATCAGCGGTCCGAAACGTTGCCTTCACGGTGGCGACAGTGGGCCTCGGCGACTGCAGAGGTGGACATCCTGGTGAGGTACCCTCAAGGATCGCGGATCATTCGTCTCTGCTTGGCGCTGTGGCAACACCCCCGTCGGCCGAGGCGATCCTGGCTGGCATGAGTGGCATGTTGGATTGACGGCCGTGTGGGTATCGATGACCGGACCGAGCCACGGCGATGTCGCTGTGGCATGGCGGCGAAGGAGGAGCATGACGACCCAGCAACCTGAGGTTCACGACAAGAGCACAGCCGAGCTGTTGAAGGACCTTTCGACACAGATGACCGTTCTTGTCCAGCAGGAGGTGCAACTGGCCAAGGCGGAGGTATCCGAGAAGGCCAAGAAGGCTGGCACCGGTGTCGGGCTCCTCGTCGGTGCCGCCCTCGTGGCTGTGCTGGCGCTTGGTGCTCTGGTCGCCGCAGCCATTGCCGGACTTGGTGAGGCGCTTCCCATTTGGGCGGCGGCGCTGATCGTCGCCGTTGTGCTCCTCGCCATCGCTGGCGTGGTGGCGTTGGCCGGCAAGAAACAGGTGGGCAAGGGCGCCCCGCCCGTACCCGAAGAGGCAATCGAGAGCTCAAAGGAGGACGTGGCATGGTTGAAGACCCAGGCTCAATCCGCGAAACCATAGAGGAGACCCGCGCCGAGATGGCGGAGACCATCGAGGCGTTGGGCGAGAAGGCTGATGTGAAGGGCCGGGCCTCCGACAAGATGACGGAGACCACCGAGCAGGTGAAGGCCAAGGCGGCCGAGGTGGGCAAGCGTGTCGAAGATTCCGTTCCCGACGAGGTGCGTCCCGCAGCCCAGAGCGCCCTCAACCACGCCAAATCGCTTTCCGCAGAAGCCCAAAGGCGTCCCTCGGTCGCAATCGCGGTGGGTGTGGTGGTCATCACGATCATTGTCTTGCGGCGTCGTGGTCGAAGGTCGGCGACGTGATGGCCAAACTCATCTATCGGCCCTTGGGCATGATGGTGAGTGTTGTCGGCGGTCTCTTGGCCAGCGCCGTGTTCAAGAGGCTGTGGAAGGCGATCGGTCACGAGCAGGAGGCCCCTTCGGCCACCGAGCGAAGGCGGAGCTGGGGTGAGATCTTGACCGCCGCGGCTACCCAGGGCGCGATCTTTGGGCTGGTCAAGGCTGCAGTTGACCGGGGCGGGGCGGTGGGGTTCCGCAAAGCGACCGGTACCTGGCCAGGTGACGAGTAGGTCTCGTCTCGGCCATATGCCGACACCAAGTCCTCCACGACCGGACGCACCAACGACGGCGACGAAGGACCAGCGAGTGGGTGTCGGCTCCGGAGCCAACCCGACCGTAAAGCCGACGCCGACACCACCACCTCCTCGTGGTCTACCGGTGGGCCGCAGGATTTGGCGTCGGGCAGTCAGTCGCCATGGACGTAATCGGCTAGCTTGACCGCCCTGCCGCCGGACGTGGGCACCGATGGTGCGGGTTGGCGGTTGGGAGAAGGGGTGCCGGGTGGCCGGTCTGAGCGTGGCGGTGCTGGCGTTACTGGCGCTGCTGGGACTGGCCGGTGGGGTGGGGATCACGGCGTTGGGCCCCGGCGGCATCCTGCCGACCATCGGTCTGTTCGCATTCTCCGGTCTTCCGCCTTCGACTGTTGCCGGCACCGCCATCGTCACCCACATCGCCACCGGCCTACTCGGCAGTGCCGCCTACACGCGTTCCGGCCAGCTTCGGGAACCACGCACCCGGCGCATCGCGGTGATCCTGTGCGCAACTGCGACCGTCGGTGCTCCGCTGGGCGTCGTGCTCAACTCGGCAGTGTCCAGCAGGGCCTACGGGATCTTGTTGGGGGCCTTGGCGGCTGTGGTTGGCGTTTTGGTGTGGTACCGGGAACGGCGCTCCGGCGCCCGAGCGGACCGGGCACAGCGAAGCTATTCGATGCTGCTGCTGGCAAGCCTCGGCCTGATGATCGCCACCGTCAGCGGCCTGTTCGGGATCGGAGGCCCGATGCTCACCGTTCCGCTTCTCGTCGTCATTGGCGTACCGGTGCTATCGGCGCTCGCTGCCGCTCAGGTTCAGTCCGTCGTCATCGCCATCGTCAGCACCATCGGCTACCTCACGCAAGGCGGTCCTGTGGCCATTGGCGTTGCTCATCGGTGTTCCCGAGCTGTGCGGGGTGCTCATCGGCTGGAAGATCGCTCACTGCGTGCCAACGCGCACGTTGCGCTACGCCCTCGTCGCCGCCCTGTTCGTCCTCGCCCCCTACCTTGCCCTCCACGGCTGATCGCTGATCCGGATACGCCGCCGCCAGCTTGGGGAACCGGGCGAGCGGTTGTCGTAGGATCCCAGCCCGTTACCCGGATGCGCCGCTGGAGACGGGTGGGATCGGTAGGTTGTGGTATCTCCATAGAGGACATGGCCATGCGGACAGCCGTTGAGCTCGGAAGCAGATGAGGGACAGGGACGTAAAGGGCGGCGTCGCTGTGCCCGACTCTGGTCGAGGTGGACAGATTGAGGGTGGGGACTGCGGGGTGCGGGTGCGACGTGCTTATGAGCACCGGTCGTCGGAGGATGGAACGAGGGTCCTAGTCGACCGGCTGTGGCCCAGGGGTTTGACCAAGGCCGACGCAGACCTCGACGAATGGTGCAAAGAGGTTTCGCCGTCGACGGAGCTGAGGAAGTGGTACTCGCATGATCCGGAGCGTTTCGAGGAGTTTGGCCATCGTTATGAAGGCGAGCTGGGGCAGCCTGACCGGGCGCCGGCCGTTGCCCACCTGCGTGACCTGATGGGCCAGCAGGTCTTGACGATTCTCACCGCAACGAAACGGCCGGAGATCAGTGAGGCTTTTGTACTCGCCGCCGTCCTCCGCAAGAGTCAATCGCCGGCCGGAGCGGTGACCTCATGAGTGGCGCCCGATGACCGAGACGCCCGACGCCGCCCGGATGCCATCAGGCTCGTTCCGGTCCTCCATCCGGTTCGACCCCGAAAGGCCTGTCGTGGCCACAGTCAGCACCGAGCGGGCTACGACCGTGTTCGTGGTGTGTCTCGAGCCCGCTCAGGCGCTGGCCCAACATCCGGCACCTAACGAGCTGACCTTGTTGGTCATCGACGGACAGCCTTTGATCACCGTCATCGACGAGGCTTGTCCGACCAAACCCGGTGATGTACTGGTGGTCGCTTCCGGAGCGTTGCATTCCCTTCGTGCCGGTTCCGACCGAGCTGTCGTGGTGGGTGTGCTGACCGGCCGTAAGTGATTCACCGGCTGAAGGCCGGCGGATGAATCACTCCGCTGCTCATCGCCACCACTAGCGGCCTGAAGGGGCGGATCGAGATTTCCTGGGCGGGCCGCCCGACTACGGGCGACGCAGCTGGGAGGGAGGATCGACCAGCAGCACAGTTCCCCACTGCTCAAAGGTCTGGCCCTCCCACTCGCTTGTGAAGCGGATGGGGGAGCCAACCGACCAGTCGGTGACCAACATGCTGCCGTACTGCCACTGCTTGACGTGCTCCGGCTCGGTGACGACGGCCCACACGGTTCCCGGGCGAGCTTCGATATGTGCCTTCGAGGTGAAGACGTGCACGAGTACCGACCCTACGAGCTGGGGGTGCGCCGCCGCGGCCACCCTCCGTCACCATGCAATCCCCCTAAGCCAGCGCTCAGCCTACTGCTGGCGGTGGTCCGTCAGGGATGGGCTTGTGCGACGGCTACGGGCTGGGTGGGTCAGCAGTCCACCACGGGAATCCTCGGGTCGAGGACCTCAAGGTCCGCTCGATCGGAGCTGATGACCGTGGCGCGATGCCGGCGCGCTGCAAGCACCACTGATGCGTCAACGACATCCGCCGTTCCGGCAGCGCCGCACAGGACCCCTGCGGCCCGAGCCCCAGTGTCGGTCAGCGCCTCCACGACGACCCCGCGCGCGTTGAGCAGTCGGGCCAGTCGCGCTTGGCGCCCGCCACCCCTCCACACCTGGCCGACCACACCCGCCGGCACGACCACGACCCAGTGCTCCTGTCGCGCCGCCTCGATGACCGCAGCTGTGTCACGGTCGTCCCGCTCCACGGCGATCAACGCTCCGGCGTCGAGGACCAAGCTCAACGCTGCTCGGCCAGCGCCAGCCGCTGTCGTGCGTGGGCCAGCTCCTGGTCGGTCAGCGGACCACCCGTGTCATCGAACAACTCAGCCAGGACGACGGCGAGGTCCGCTCCTTCCACCCGCGCCCGCCCGGCGTCGTTCAACCAGGCGCTCACCGACTTCGCCTTTCCTTCCGCAACGTCTTGACGAGCCCGCTCCGCAACCACCGGGTCGAGGCTCACGGTCACCTTGGTCACGGTCATACTTTTACCTTACCGGAGTCCGTGTCTGCTGACCCTTCGCCCGCCCGGTCATCGATCCCGCTCCGAATCACCGGCTCCACGACCGAGGCCGGGCGTCCGGTGGTACATCTAACGTCCGGCGCCGGGGTTCGCCCGGATCCACGCCAGGTCACCGACGCTTGGCTCCGCAAGGCCCCCAAAGCTCTGGCCCGTAACTTCCGCCAGGCTCGCTGACGGGGATGACGGCCGCCGTACGGCCGGCCTCCGTGGGCGCAGCAGCCGTAAGCGGATGGTTCCATGGGCACCTGCCTGCGACCGACCTCGACGAGAGCTTCTGGCCAGCCGATCTCCGACCGACCCCACAGCACCGCTGGGAGGACGCCCAGTGACAGTTGGTCGCCAGCAGGACGTGGGTTCTCGACGGAGATCTCGGCCGATACGACTCCCTCCAGCCCCGCCTCGCCGCCGCCGACACCGTGATCATCCTCGACTTCGGGGTCCTTCGATGCGGCTGGAGGGCCCTTCGCAGGTCACCAGAGCGGGTGGACTTCTGGTGGTGCCTCCTTCGCTGGAGACGACACAGCAAACCTGAGGTCCTCGCCGCCGTCGCCAGATGGGCGCCTAGCGCGGACCTACATGTCCTGTGCACGCGCCGGGAGGTCGACCAGTTCCTCGCCGCAGTCATACTCCCGTCCCGATAAGGAACCCTGCGGCAACGCCTGGACCATCCCGCCAGAGTTTCCAGCGTGTCGATTGGGGATCGGTGACCGGGAGCGGCTAGACGCGTTGAAGGGCCTGGTGCGGTTCGGTGGTTAGGCGCACTTCGATGCGATCTCCTGACCGGATCGATCCTCCGCGTATGACGACGCCCATGACGCCGGACTTGCGTACGACATGGCCGTTCTCGTCCCGCCCCAGGAGGGAGTCCAGCAAGCCTGCCTGGAAGGCGTTGATCTGGGCGCACGGGTTGCGTAAGCCGGTGACCTCGATCACAGCCTCGGGCCCGAGGCGCAGATGGGTTCCACGCGGGAGGCCCAGCAGAGGGAGCCCACTGGTGGTGACGTTCTCCCCGAGTTGGCCGGGACTCACCTCGAAGTCCAGCTCCCGCAGTTCGGAGAACAGCTCGGCGTGGATGAGGTGAACCTGGCGAAGGTTCGGCTGGCTCGGGTCGGCGGCCACTCGGGAACGGTGCTGCACGGTGACCCCGGCGTGAGCGTCACCCTGGACGCCCAGGCCGGCGAGAAGGGTGATCTCCTCGGTGATGGCCTTGCTGAAGCGGTGCTCGCTGTCACGGCTGACGGCGAGCACGATGGGTTGCTCGCTGCTCACGGCGACCCATTCTGCTCCGACCGGCATTGCGTCGACCAGCGAGATCTACCTCGTGTCGGTTGCCGATCCGCTACCGGGCGGTTCGGAGGGTGCGGAAGAAGTCGCGGATGTCGGTGACGAGCAGGTCGGGGGCTTGTAGGGAGGCGAAGTGGCCTCCGGTGGCGTGCTCGGTCCAGTGGGTGATGGTGTTCGATAGCTCGGCCAGGCCGCGGATGGCGTGGTCGCCGGTGAAGTTGACCACTGCGGTCGGGACCGGGGAGGGTGCCGGGCGTGTCCCCCACGCTTCGGCGCCGATCTCGCGGTAGAGCCGGGCCGCTGATCCAGCGGTCGCGGTCAGCCAGAAGATGGTGACGTCGGTCAGGATGGCGTCGCGGTCGATGGGGGTCTGCTCGGTCTGGTCGGGGTCGTAGTCGACAAACCATTCCAGGTTCCAGGCCAGCTGCCCGACTGGGGAGTCGTTGAGGGCATAAGCAACGGTCTGGGGGCGGGTGCCCATCTCGGTGGCGTACCCGGTCCGGCCGTACCACCACCCCTGGTGCTGTTGGGCTCGTTCGCGCTCGGGCTCAGAGAGGCGGTCGAGGTCGCCGGGTACGCTTGGGGTCGCTGCGTTGGCCATGGCGTTGACATGCACGCGATGACCTGTTCGGGGGCGACCCGGCCGAGCTCTGGCGAGACGATGCTGCCGAAGTCGCCGCCTTGGGCGCCGTAGCGCTCGTAGCCGATGCGCCCCATCAGCTCCGCCCACGCTCGGGCGGTGCGGTTGACCCCCCAACCGGTCTCCCGGGTCGCCCCGGAGAACGCGAAGCCGGGGATCGACGGGGCCACCACATGGAACGCCTCGGCGGGATCGCCGCCATGCGAGCGAGGGTCGGTCAGCGGGCCGAGGATGCCCAAGAAGTCGTACACGGTGCTGGGCCACCCGTGGGTGACGATCAGCGGGGCGGCGTCCGGCTCGGGCGAGCGCACATGCAGGAAGTGGATGTTCTGGCCGTCGATCTCGGTGGTGAACTGGGGGACCTCGTTGAGGCGGGCCTCGTGGACTCGCCAGTCGTAGCCGCTGGCCCAGTGCTCGACCAGGTCGATGAGGTAGTCCTTGTTCACGCCGTAGTCCCAGCCGACGCCGGCGACCTGGTCGGGCCAGCGGGTGCGGGTCAGTCGGTCTCGCAGGTCGTCGAGGTCAGCCTGAGGGATGTCGATACGGAACGGTTGCATGTCGGTCATGGACTCGACGATAGAAGCCATTCAGGACAAGTTCTGTCCTCGAATGCGGCGAGGATCAGCCAAGTGGCTTCGATCTCGACGAGCGGTTTCTCCGACCGATCGGGTCATCGCACGACAGTCCCGGAGAGCGATGGCTCAGCCGGGCCGTGGATCCGCGCCTTGCTGCCAGCGTCCGTCAAGAGTCCGCTACTGCGTCTCAGTCTCAGAAGACGGAGTCAACCCTTTGGAGTGATCTGGCCGGGGGTGAGAGGATCGAACCCGTGAGCAAGCTGACCACCTACGACACCATGGGCATCGGGTACGCAGCCTTCCGAAAACCGGACGCTCGCCTGGCCGCGGTCATCGGTTCGGCTCTCGGGGGAGCGACCACGGTCGTCAACATCGGCGCGGGAACGGGCGGCTACGAGCCTTCCGGCCGGTCCGTCATCGCCGTCGAGCCCTCCTCGATAATGCTCTCCCAGCGGTCGCCGGGCTTTGCGCCTGCCGTCCAAGCCATTGCCGAGGCGTTACCCCTCGCAGACCACTGCGCTGACGCGGCCATGGCTGTTCTCACCGTCGCCCATTGGACGGACCTCGGGCGAGGCCTGGACGAGATGTGTCGGGTTGCCCGCCGGGTCGTGATCATCACGGTCGACCCCGACGTGGTGAACACGCTCTGGATCATCGCTGACTACGTCCCCGAGATGATTGCTGACGTCGCCCGGCTCCCGGCAATCGCCGTGTTGGTGGATCGGCTCCCCGGGGCCCAGGCAACCGTCGTACCCGTCCCCGCTGACTGCAGCGACCTGTTCTTCGCAGCACTGTGGGCAAGGCCAGAGGCCTACCTTGACCCCGAGGTGCGTCGGGGAACCTCCCCGTGGCATCAAGTGCCAGTCGAAGCCGCCGACCGCGGCCTCCAGCGGCTCCGGGCTGACCTGGCAGACGGCACCTGGGACCAACGGTACGGGCATCTTCGCCGGATGCCCGCCCTCGATGTAGGACTCCGCCTCGTCACGACAAGCTGAGTGGCCGTAAGGTCCGCCTCGCCCCTAGAACCCGCCCACCGGTGCGCGATAGAGGAACGCTGGCTGGGACGCTTGCCGGGGGGGTCGACGCCGCGTCAGATGGGGTCGCCAGATGCGCTCATCCTGAGACGCTTCGAGGAAGGTCACAGCGGCTCAAGCCGCACGAGCGAACCATCAAGTTCGGTGCTCAGGAGTCCCAGTTCACCACCGGAGCCTATGCCCTCGGCCCTTGGCCCCTTACCTCGGACACGCCGGCGCCAGAGGACCCTGCGGTCGGGGTCATCTGTCCCGGCGGCACGCAGGTGTTGGTGCATACCCTGTTCGTGTGTCAGACCATCAGGAAGAACAAGCCCGGCCAGCGGAAAGCGCCATCGCCTGCTCTCTTGAAGCGGCCGACCTGCCGGGACGGCAACAGGAGTGGCGCGAGGTACTCGCTCGGGCGGTGGCACACGCTGAACGTGTGGCACCCGACCGCCTGGAACTCACGGTGCGACCAGAGATGACCGAGCTTCGGGAGCTCATACTCCTGGCGCAGCGCGAGAAGGCCTGCTGCAGGTTCTTCGACTTCTCCCTCCACGTCGAGGCGGACATGGTGACCTTCGTGGTCTGCGTACCCGTGGCCGCCGCGGACCTCCTCGACGACGTGGCCACTCTTACGATCAGGCCCTGAGCTGGAACGGAACCCCCGGTAGTTCGGTCAACAGGTCGGTCTTGCGGCCCGGCAGGATCTTCACATGGCGGGCATTCACCAACTTCAAGTCGAACCCGACATCTTCGAGGACATACCAGATCGGCAACCAATACTGCCCAGTGGCCTCCATCACCACCTCGGTCACCCCCTCCGCTTTCAACCAGGCCGCCATCTCCTCAAGCACTGGCGTGAACGTCCGATGGGTGCGGATCTCTTGGCGTCGCCTCCGGCACCGTCAGGGGTCCGCACCGCGCCGACCACCTCGTCCTTATCCACATCCAGCCCGGCAACCCGGGTCCACCACAGATCCATCACCGACACCTCCAGTCGTCATCACTCAGGGATGCCCGGCAGGGCCAACCGAGTCAACAACGCTGAAACACGTCTTCAAAACTGAACAATTCGTGGTACCGAGAAGGCCCCCGCATCAATCTAGCTATCGGGCTCACCTGCACCAAGGAGAACCGA
>JALZAH010000620.1 GCA_030948425.1 Actinomycetota bacterium | reverse complement strand
GGCCACCCGGGCCGAGTCGACGAGGAAGCTGGGTGAGCTGTTGCGAGACACGTTCGTCGGCAACGCCACGTCGGCCAACTTCAGGCTCTTCTGCCCGGACGAGACCAACTCGAACCGCCTGGGCGCGGTGTTCGAGGTGGAGAACCGCTGTCTCCTCGACGCCCGGGCCGACGACGAGTCCGTTCGTCCGGACGGCCGAGTGATGGAGGTCCTGTCCGAGCACAACTGCGAGGGTTGGCTCGAGGCCTACCTGCTGACCGGGCGCCACGGCCTGTTCGCCACCTACGAGGCGTTTGCCATGGTGTCGGCGTCTATGGCCATCCAGCACACCAAGTGGCTCGAGGCGGCGGCGGCGCTCGAGTGGCGGGCACCGATCGCCTCGCTCAACGTGCTGCTCACCTCGACCTGCTGGCGCAACGACAACAACGGCTTCAGCCACCAGGGCCCGGGTCTCATCGACACCATGATCTCCATGAGCGGCAGCGTGGCCCGCATCTACCTGCCGCCGGACGCCAACTGCCTTCTGGCTGTCTCCGACCATTGCCTGCGCAGCCGCGACTACGTCAACCTCATCGTCATCGACAAGCAGCCCGAGCTCCAGTACCTCGATCTCGATACAGCCCGCGCTCATTGCGCAGCCGGCGCCTCGGTGTGGGAGTGGGCGAGCACCGACAGGGGCGCCGACCCCGATGTGGTGCTGGTCAGCGCCGGCGACATCCCCACGCTCGAAGCATTGGCCGCGGCGTGGCTGCTCCGCCGCCATGTCCCGCAGCTGCGAGTGCGTTTCGTGAACGTCGTCGACCTGATGGCGCTGTCACCTTCCGACCTGCACCCCCACGGGCTGGACGAGTCGGCCTTTTCCGACCTCTTCGGCAACGCCCATGTCGTGGTGGCGTTCCACGGCTATGCGCGCGCTCTCCACCAGATCCTGCACGGGCGCCCCGACCCGGCGAGATTTCATGTCCACGGATTCACCGAGCAGGGGACCACCACGACGCCATTCGACATGGTGGTTCTCAACCAGATGAGTCGCTACCACCTTGTCCTTCAGGCGCTCGGGCGCTCCCGGCGGGTCCCTGAGGGTGCGCCCGAGCTCGAAGCACACTGCCAGGCCATGCTGGTCCGCCACCGCGGCTACATCCGGGAGCATCTCGAGGACATGCCCGAGATCCGTGACTGGACCTGGTCGGCTGACTGACATGGTTGTCGGCGCGCCGGCGCTCGATATGGCGACGGCAGCGCGCCTTTCTGTCGCCGACGTTTTCGTGGGGCTGGATACGACTGAAGCCGGCCTCGGTACGGATGAAGCGGCCCGGCGGTTGGCCGCGGTGGGACCGAACATATTGGCCTCGCATCGGGTCACGGCCCTCGGCGTCCTCGTCCGCCAACTCCGCAATCCCCTCCTCATCCTGTTGTTGGCGGCGGCAGGCGTCTCGGCGATCACCGGCGATATCGCCGACGGGGCCATCATCGCGGTGATCGTGGTGCTGAGCGTGGGCCTCGGTTTCGTCAACGAGTACCGGTCGGAGGTCGCCGTCGCAGCGTTGCACGGCAATATTCACCACACCGCGCTTGTCTGGCGCGACGGAACCGAGCAGCGCGTCGACGCCCGAGACCTCGTCCCCGGAGACGTGCTCGCCCTGGCCATCGGAGATCTGGTGCCCGCCGACGTGCGGATCTTGGAGGCCAACCAGCTCGAGTGCGATGAAGCTGTCCTCACCGGCGAGTCGATGCCGGCGATCAAGACTGTGGCGGCGGTTCCGGCGGGGGCCTCCGCCCTCGGGCTGGTTTCCGGGGCGTTCATGGGCACCGTCGTGCACCAGGGCTCGGGGCGGGCCGTCGTCGTCTCCACGGGCTCCGCCACCGCGTTCGGCAAGATCGCCGTGGGGCTGAGCGAACGCCAGGCCGATACCGCCTTCCAGGTTGGTTTGCGCGACTTCTCCAAGCTCCTGGTGCGGGTCGCCGCCGTCCTGACCATCTCCATCTTCGTCATCAACGTGGCCTTCTCGCGCCCGTTGATCGAGGCGCTGCTGTTCTCGCTGGCCATCGCCATAGGCATCACCCCCCAACTGCTGCCTGCCATCGTCAGCGTGAGCCTCTCGTCGGGTTCACGCGAGTTGGCCCGACGACGCGTGCTGGTGAAGCGCCTGGTCGTCATCGAGGATCTCGGCAACATCGAGGTGCTGTTCACCGACAAGACCGGCACCCTCACCGAGGGGTCGATCACCTTCGACGCCGCCCTCGACCCGGCCGGAGGCCCGGGGCGCACACCTCTCGTCCTCGGGTTGGTCTGCAACGAGGCCACGGTCACCGCCGACGGGCCGGTGGGCGGCAACGCCCTCGACGTGGCCCTGTGGTCGGCTCCCGCTACCGAAGGCATCACCGATGCCCCTGATGGTCCCGCTGGTTACCGGCGCCTCGGCATTGCCCCGTTCGACCACGAGCGCCAGCTCGCCTCGGTTGCGGTGCGCACAACCGAAGGCACGACCCTTCTGGTGACCAAGGGCGCCCCCGAGGCTGTCCTCGGCCGTTGCGTCGACCTTCCGTCGGACGTTGCGGCAACCCTTTCGCGGCTGTTCGCCGAGGGTGCCCGCATCGTCGCGGTTGCCACCCGGGAGGCGCCGGGGCTCACCGATCCCGAACCCGACGACGAGCGGGGCCTGCACCTCGCCGGTTTCCTCACCTTCGTCGACCGGCCCAAGGCGGACGCAGGGACGTCGATCGCCAAACTCAACCGCCTGGGCGTGGCCGTCAAGGTCATCACCGGCGACAACGGCATCGTGGCCGAAAAGGTCTGCCGCGACATCGGTGTCGACGTGGAGGCGGTTCTCAGTGGCGCCGAAGTCGAGGGTCTCGACGACGACGCCCTCGCCGCCGCTATCCCCGGAACCACGGTGTTCGCCCGTGTCAGCCCGGAGCAGAAGTCGAGGATCATCAAGGTCGCCCGACGCACCGGGGTCGACGTCGGCTTCATGGGCGACGGTGTCAACGACGCAGTCGCCCTCCACACTGCCGATGTGGGCATCTCGGTCGAGTCGGCCACCGACGTGGCCAAGGATGCCGCCGACGTCGTGCTCTTGGACAAGGACCTCGGCGTGCTCGCCGACGGGGTCATGGAAGGCCGGCGCATCTTTGCCAACACGCTGAAGTACGTGCTCATGGCCACGTCGTCGAACTTCGGAAACATGTTCAGCGCCGCCGGGGCGTCGCTGTTCCTGTCGTTCCTCCCGATGCTGCCGTCACAGATCCTGCTGAACAACCTGCTCTACGACGTCGGCCAACTCGCCATCCCCACCGATCGCGTGGATGCCGAGGTGCTCGCTCGGCCGGCGGCGTGGGACATCGCTTTCGTCCGGCGGTTCATGGCTGTGTTCGGCCCGGTCAGCTCCATCTTCGACTTCATGACCTTTTTTGTGATGCTCGAGATCCTCCACGCCGGCCACAGCGAGTTCCGCAGCGGCTGGTTCGTCGAGTCCCTGGCCACCCAGACGCTGGTGGTGTTCGTGATCCGCACCCGCCGGGTTCCCTTCTTCCGCAGCCGGCCCAGCCTGGCAATGATGATCACGCCCCCCACGTGCGCCCTCGTCGGTGCCCTCCTGCCATTCACCCCTGTCGCCGAGTTCCTCGGCTTCACCACCTTGCCACTCCGCTTCTTTCTCATCCTTGTCGGGATGATCGGGAGCTACCTCGTCCTCGTCGAGCTCGTAAAGAGTCGCTTCTATGCCGCCCAACAGCACCGACGGCGCCCCCCGACCACCCATGAGCA
>JALZAH010000615.1 GCA_030948425.1 Actinomycetota bacterium | reverse complement strand
GGGTTCCACCGCCCCCGCTGAAGCCACCACCACCGCCGCCGGCCCCACCGCCACCACCGAAGCTGTGTCCGCCGCCGGCTCGAGCCGGAAGTGCCATCATCGTCGTCGATCTCCCCGACTCAGCTCGACGCCGGCGGGTCGGCCGGGCCGTCGACGTCACCCTGGTCGTGGCGCTCGGCGGGGGTGTGACTGCCCTCCGGCGAAACCTCCGGGGGGATCCCCGCACCGCACGATGCACAGAACCGGGCGCCTGTGGGCTGTTCGGTCCCGCAAGACCCGCACAGCACCGAGGACGAGGCCAACGCCTGGCCGCAGTTGGCACAGAACTTGGCTCCGGCCAGGTTCACGGATTGGCAGTTGGCGCAGGTGACGGTGGGTGGGGCCAGCGTCGTGCCGCACGACGAGCAGAACTTGTTACCGGCAGGGTTTGCGCTGTGGCAGTTGGGACAGGCGACGGTGGCCGAGGCTGGCGCGCCGGATTGGCTGCCCCCCGGGCCCGCACCGGGCCCGACGTAGCCTCCGCCACCCCCGGCAAAACCAGGCGCCGCCGGGGGCGGCGAGCCGGGCTGGGCGGGGGCGGCCGCCTGACCCCCGATACCCAGGCCGGCGCCCAGGAACGCCCCTCCGGTGGCCGCTCCACCCTTGGCCATGCCCTCACCGGCACCGAGCGCCATCTCCCCGGCGGCGTACTGATTGAAGCTGCCCGCCAGACGAGAGTAGGCCGTGTCCTTGGCCAGGTTCTTCAACGTGGCCTCATCGGAGTCCGACAGGTTGACATCGAAGTTACCCATGCGGATGATCGAAACTCCATAGGTCGACAGTTGCTCGTTGCCGGCCAGGATCACCTCCTTCTCGATGTCGGGCGTGTAGGCGGACAGCCCCAGGATGGGCCAGCCGTTGCGGACGATCTGGGTGGTCACATGGGTGCGCATGACCTTGAGGAGCTGGTCGCTCACCCACCCGGAGATCTGGTTGTTGTCGGTCACGTCGACGGTTCCGACCAGGTTGGTGACCAGGGCGGAGGGATCCTGGACCTTCAAGGAGTAGTCACCGAAGACCCGGAGGGTAACGATCATCCCTGTCTGCGGGTCCTGGACGTCGTCGATGCGACCTCCGAACGTAAAGCCGGCATATTCGCGGGTGCCGACGAAGTACAGCTCGGCCCGGTAGGCGTTACCGCCGGTGGCCCAGTCGATGATGGCACCGAGACCGGGGATCTCCTGGGCGTCGATCTGATGGCGCCCGGGCCCCATGGTGGCCACCACCTGACCGGTGTTGACGAACAGGGCCATCTCGTCGGCATCAACGATCGCCTTGGTCATCTTGCGGATGTTGTGGTCGGGCCACTTGAAGACGATCTGCCGCTTGCGGTCGTCGGGGACCGCAATGAACTCACGCCCTAGGATCGCCATGGAAGATCTGCCTCCTCAAACCCGTGCCGAGCTGCCCGAGCTGCTGGCCCCACGCTAGCGCCGGTCTCCCGGAAGGCGTCCGCAGGACCGCCTGGCAAGACCGAGCGGAGCCCTCCCTCAGGCGTACGGCTCGCTGCCCACCACGCTGACGAAGCTGACGGCCCGCCCCGGGCCACCGCCGAGGTTGTGGGTCAGGCCCAGCTTCTTGCCGTTGGAGATCTGCCGCTCACCGGCCTCCCCCCGCAACTGCATCCAGCACTCGAAGAGCATCCGCAACCCGCTGGCCCCGATGGGATGCCCGAAGCTCTTGAGGCCGCCGTCAGGGTTGACAGCCAGATCGCCATCGAGGTCGAACGTGCCGGCCAGAACCTCCTTCCAGCCCATGCCCCGCTCGGCGAAGCTTAGATCCTCCATCAGGATCAGTTCGGTGGGAGTGAAGCAGTCGTGGACCTCGGCCATGGCCAGCACGGAGCGGGGATCGTCAATACCCGCCTGTCGGTAGGCGTCGGCCGCGCAGTGGGTCACCTCGCGGAAGGTGGTGTAGTCGTAGGACGGATCAATGGTCCGGGACCGGCGGTGAAGGCCAGCGCCTTGACGTACAGAGGCTTGTCGGTGTAGCGGTGGGCGTCCTCCGCCCGGCAGATGATGGCCGCCGCGGATCCGTCGGAGACCCCGGAGCAGTCGAAGATGCCCAGATTGGGCGCGGGGGTCAGGGCGCCGTTGCGGTCCGCAGCACCGTGACATCCGCTCTCACCCGAGCTGGTCGACGAAACGTTCGAGCTGCTTGAGGTTGCGGCACTCATAGGAACCTTCGCAATGGACGCCGTACTGGCTGGCGATGGAGTCGCCGGTGTCCCAGTAGGAGCGGGGCTCGGGGTTGAGCCAGAAGACGTGCCTGGCCTTCTTGGCCACCTCGGCCAGGACCCAGGCCTGAGAGGCGTGGTAGTTGTTCCGGGCGTCACCCAGGAACAACACGGTGGTCTTGGTGGTGATGGCGCTCCCCCACCGTTCCCAGAACGCCTCGAAAGCGTGCCCGTAGTCTGAGTGGCCGTCGACCCAGATGACGTCGGCCTCGGTGTTTATGCGGTGGATGGCCTCCCCGATGTCGTCGGTCGCCTTGAAGTAGTCGGTCACCTCGTCGATGCCGTCGATGAACACGAACGATCGGACCCGGGAGAACTGTGAGCTGATGGCGTAGACCAGCTGCAGGGTGAAGCGGGCAAAGGCGGCCACTGAGCCGGAGATGTCGGCCACCACCATGATCTCGGGCTTGGCCGGGCGGGGGTCGCGAAACCGCAGATCTGCCGGCACTCCTCCGTAGGAGAGGGAGTGGCGGACCGTAGAGCGAAAGTCGAGGGCGCCGCGACGGCCATGGCGCCGCTTGCGGGCCAGCCGGACCGCCAGCCGGCGGGTGAGCGGACCGATGGCCCGCCGCAGGGCCACCAGCTCCTCGCGATTGGCGTGCATGAAATCGATGTCTTCGGGCAGGGGCTTGCGCACCGACTTGGCAACCGCCTCGGCACCCCGGTCGGCGACCAGGCGGCGGCGAATCTCCGCTTCGACCTCCCGGCGCAGCTTCGCCAGGCGAGATTCGTACTCTTCGCGAAGCAGCCGTTCCTCGAGCTCGCTTGGGCCCTGGTCGTCGCCACCGTGGTTGTCGTCGGCGATCATCCGTTCCAGCACGGCGTCCAGGTCGAGTTGGCGGAGCGTCCGGTAGATGTAGTAGGTGCCGCCTACCGGGCGCCCCGGTTCCATGCCGGCGTAGCGGGTAACGGCGGCTCGGGCCATGGCGCGCAACGTGGAATCGTTACCGTCCATGAGAGCCTTGTAGAGCATGGCTGCCAACTGCTCGGCGGTCATCCCTTCCCCGTGCCCCCCCTCTCCCGGACGGCTGCCCATGAGGCTGTCGACCAGGCTGTCGTTGTCATCGCCCTTGGTCTCGAGGGTGCCATCACCGAGGCCGTACTCCGAGCCCCGGAAGGAGAAGAAGACCTCGAAAACGGTCTCGAAAGCCTTCCAGTGCGCCTCGTTCTTCACCATGGTGGCGGCCAGGGCGTACTTGAACGCCTCCCGGTCCTCCATGGGCACGTGGAGCAGGGCCTCCATGGCGTCAAGGTTCTCGGTCAGGCTCACCGGGATTCCGGCGGTTCGCAGCTCACCAACGAAGCCGGCAAGCGAGTCCAACAGACCGTTGCCCAGGTCGGCCATCCCCGCAGGGGCGACACCATCGAGGCCGGACCCGTTGGCCGGTGGATCGGTGGCGGTTTCATCGACCATCATCACGATTCTACGGCGCCGGGCCGGTCAGCAGCCCACTGGCGCCACCATATGACCCCACGTGCCCTCTCGGATGCGTCATTCTGTCCCCGTGCCCGCCCGCCGATCCCGCCTCGGGGGAATGATCACCGTCGCCGCCGCCTCGGTCTCGTTCCTGGCTGTGCCCGCCCTGGGGGCGGCGGCCCGGCCGGCGGGTGCTGTACCTCGCTTGGTGGCGGCCGTGGACTTCTCCGCCATCCACGCCGAGCAGATCCAGATCGTGACCCGGGACTACCAGATGGGGGTGGACAAGGCGGCGTCGGCTCTGAACGGGACTACCGGCACCCTGAACGCGTCGCAGACGTCACTGGCCAACGACACCGCTGTCGCCGCCTCGGCAGCCACCCGGTCCGCCGCCGCCACCAGCGCCCTGAGCACGTCCAGCGCCCGCCACGCCACGTCCGTGGCCGACCGCAATGCGGCGGCGGCCGTCCTCGCCACCGACCGGGAACGCCTGGCCCAGGTGGCGGTCGCCCTCTACATCGGCCCTCCGCCCCAGGTGCCCAATGTGGATGCCGACGTCAACGGCGCTCAAGCCTCCGCCAACGCTTCGGTGTATCTCGACACCAGCCGCCGGGAGGTCACCGACCTGGTCAGCGGCGACACCGCCCACGAGGCCAGCGCCACCCGACAGGAGCGCCGACTTGCCGCCGTGGTCACCAGCGACCGGACGGCGGTCGCCTCGGCGACCACCGCCGACCGGCGATCCCAGGCCACGGTGCTGGCCGATCGGATCACGTTGAACGGTGATCAGAAGGCCGAGGCCACCGCCCAGCAGGGGTTGGCCACCGCACAGAAGGCTCAGACGACGGCCCTTGCCGCCGTCGGCACCCCGGCCGCCGACGGCTCACCCACCATCATCGGGATCCCGGTGCTCGAGTCCGCCCAGCTGACCGGATGGTTCAACACCAGCTTCTACCACGACCTGACAACAGCGAGCGTCGCCCAGCTGACCGCCTGGTATGTCGGTGAAGGGACTGCGGAGGACGTGCGGGGGGACGTGGCCTTCGCCCAGGCCATCGTCGAGACCGGCGGGTTTGCCTCGCCCGATGCCGTCCCCCTGAACAACTACGCCGGGATCGGTCACTGCGATTCGTGCGGTGCCGGTTTGGCGTTTCCATCCCCCCAGGGCGGGGTCCAGGGCCAGATCCAGGTCCTGCGAGTTTTTGCCAGCCCAGCGGGCACACCGCTCACCCAGCCGGCGATCATCCCCGCCGTGGCCCCCGGCGGGCCGTTCGGGGGCGGCTGTTGCCCGTCCTGGCAGTCCTTGACGGGCCACTACGCCACGGATCCGAACTACGGACAGACGGTGCTCACCATCTACAAGTCCATGTTGGACTATGCCCTCAGCCAGCCTCCGGTGACCCCGCCGCCGACGACAACGGTGCCGACGCCCCCCAGGCCGCCAGCAGCGAAGAAGCCCGGAACCCGCTGACAACGAGCCCGGTCGTCGACGGTTCTAGCGACCGCCGGTCGCCTTGTTCGACGACAGCTCCTTGGCCGCCTTGTCGA
>JALZAH010000610.1 GCA_030948425.1 Actinomycetota bacterium | reverse complement strand
TGGGCGGCAGCGAGACGGACCACCCTCAACGCCCACTACACCTCCCATGAGGTGTGCATACAGGTGTGGCGGGCTGTGACCGATCTCGGTTTCGACGGCGGCCGGGTCCTCGAGCCGGGTTGCGGGTCCGGGAACTTCCTGGCCACCAGGCCCGAGGGGATCACCGTCGAGGGGGTGGGGGTCGAGGTCGACCCGACCACCGCGGCCATCGCCGCGCTCGTCCACCCGGACATGACTGTCCGCCAGGAGTCGTTCGCAGCGACACCGTTAGGGGACGCCAGCTTTGATATGGCGGTCGGCAACGTACCGTTCGGCGACTACCACCTGACCGACCGGCGTCACAACCGGGCCGGACTGAACGTCCACAACCATTTCATCGTCAAGGCCCTCCACCTGACCAGACCGGGCGGGCTGGTCGCCGTGCTGACCAGCCGGTACACCCTCGACGCGGGGTCAACCGCGGCCCGAGACGAGATCGGCAAGGTGGGGGACCTGGCCGGGGTGGTACGGCTCCCTGACGGGGCCATGCGCCAGGCGGCGGGCACCGATGTGAGCATGGACCTGCTCATCTTCTCCCGCAGAGCGGACGGCGCAGAGCCGGGCGGGATCGCCTGGAGGGACCGGGTGGCGGTCGAGCTGGCTGACGGCCAGGTGGTCGAGGTCAACGAGGCCATCGCCGCCGACCCGGCGCGGGTCGCGGGGACCCTGACGGTCGGCAGGAGCGCCTACTCCGATCACGATCTGATCGTCGCCGGCCGGGACCAGCTGGGCGACACCCTCGGCCCCGCCGTTGACCACGCCATCGCCGACGCCCGCAGCGCGGGGCTCACCTGGCAGGCCCGACCGGCCCGGCACCGTGAGACGGCAGGAACCGACCCTGGAGCCGTCCTTGACGGTGTGGTTCTCTCCGCGTGGCACGTCGAAGGGTCCATCGTGGCCACCGGCGGCGGGGTCTTCGGTCGGGTCGTGTCCGGGCGGGTCGTCGCACACAACGCCGGCGGACGCCAAGCAGCCGACGAGCTGGGCCGTCTCGTCGCCTTGCGCGACACCGCCATGACCCTCCTCGACTCACAAGCCACCGCCACGGTGGCGGGCGGCTGGGAGCAACTGGCGGGCCGGTTGAACAGCGACTACGACGCCTATGTGGCCCGCTACGGGCCGATCAACCGGTTCACGTTGGTGGAGCGGACCACCAAGGCAGGGGAGCGCTCACAGGCCCGCAAGCTCCCCGCGCTTGGCGGGTTCCGCAAGGACCCAGGCCGCAACATCGTGCTCGCCCTCGAGGACTTCGACGAGGAGAGCCAGACCGCCACCAAGGCCGACCTGTTCCACACACGGCTGCTGGCGCCGATCGCGCCTGTCGAGGCGGCGTCGAGCGCCGAGGACGCCCTCGCCGTGTGCCTGGACCGTCACGGCCATCTGGACCTGACGGTCATCGCCGGGCTTCTCGACACCACCGAGACCGACGCCCGCGACCAGATCGGCACCCTGGCCTTCGACGACCCGGCTAGCGGCGAACTGGTCATCGCGGCGCGGTACCTCTCCGGTGACGTCCGCACCAAGCTCGACCAGGCGTCAGCGGCCGCCCAACGCGACGGATCAGGACGGTGGGCGACGAACGTGGTCGCCCTCGCCGAGGTCATGCCCGCGGACCTTGGACCCGGGCAGATCACCGCCCGCCTCGGTGAGACCTGGATTCCCGCCCCTGTCGTCGCCCAGTTCGCAGCGGAGACGTTGGGGGCGGTCGACGTCGGCTACGAGGCCAAGGCGGGCGCCTGGGCGGTCACCGCCCGCTACGGGCGGTGGACGGCGGCCATGACCAGTGAGTGGGGCACACAGAAGGCCGACGCCAGCCGGCTGCTGGCCGACTGCCTCAACCAGCGGGCCACCACGGTCAGCGTCAACGTCGGGGGCGGCAAGTCCGTCGTCGACCAAGACGCCACCCTGGCCGCCCGAGAGAAACAAGAGGCCCTCCATGATCGCTTCGCGGTGTGGGTGTGGGAGGACCCCGACCGGGCGGGCGCCCTGGCGGTCGAGTACAACCGCCGGTTCAACAGCGTCGTCCTGCCCTCCTACGACGGGTCGCATCTGAGCCTGCCCGGCAAAGCCGAACAGTTCGAACCGCACGCCCATCAGCGCGACGCGGTATGGCGGATGATCTCCGAGCCGACCGTGCTCCTGGCGCACGGAGTGGGCGCCGGCAAGACGGCGACACTGGCCATGGGGATGCACGAGCTGCGCCGCCTGGGCTTGGTTCGCAAACCGGCGGTGATCGTCCCGAACCACATGCTCGACCAGTTCTCCCGCGAATGGCAGCAGCTCTACCCCCAAGCCCGGCTCCTGATCGCCGGGACCAAAGACCTGGAGGGAGCGAAGCGCCGCGAGTTCGTGGCCCGCTGCGCCACCGGAGACTGGGACGCGGTGGTGATGACCCACAACGCGTTCAAGTCGATCCCCGTCTCCGCCGAGACCCAGGCCGACTATCTGCGCCGAGAGGTCGAGGACCTGAGCGCGGTGATCGGCGCCGGGCGGTCCATGACCGTCAAACGGCTGGAGAAGGTCCGGGCCAAAACCGAAGCCCGGCTCGAAAAGCTCCTCGGCTCCCCCAAAGACACCGGAGGGGTGGCCTGGGAAATGACGGGGATCGACTACCTGGGAATCGACGAAGCCCACTTGTTTAAGAACAAAGCAACGGCGACGAACATCGAAGGGGCGGGGATCAGAGGCTCCGAGCGGGCCGAGGATCTGGCCATGAAACTGGACTGGCTACGGGACCAGGGCGGAACCCATGTGGCCAGCCTGGCCACCGCCACCCCGATCGCCAACTCCCTCTCAGAGATGTTCGTCATGCAGTCCTATCTCCAGCCCGCGATGATGGAACGGGCCGGGGTGGCCAGCTTCGACGGGTGGGCGGCGAACTTCGCCAGGACCACCACCGCGGTGGAACTGTCACCGGACGGGTCGTCGTGGCGGATGAAGACCCGCTTCGCCCGGTTCGTCAACGTCCCCGAGCTGGTCACCATGTTCCGCCAGACGGCGGACGTGAAACTGTCCGCCGAGCTCGGCTTGAAGCTTCCGGCGGTGACCGGCGGCAAAGCGACCACCGTCGTCGTGGCCGGCAGCGACGAGCTGGCCCGCTACGTCGAGGGGCTGGCTGAGCGGGCGGAGAACATCAAGAACAGGACCGTCCGTCCCGAAGAGGACAACATGCTGATGGTCACCAACGACGGTCGCAACGCCGCGTTGGACCTGCGCCTGGTCGGTCTTCCCGCGCCGCCGGGCGGGAAGCTGACCGTCTGCGCCCGCCAGGTCGCCGCCGCGTGGAGGGAAGGGGCGGAGCGGACCTTCGGTCCCGGCACCGCAGCGTCAGGCCGGCCAGGGACATTGCAGCTGGTGTTCTGTGACCTGGGCACCCCGAACGACAACGGTCGATGGTCCGTCTACGACGAGCTGCGCGACGAGATGGCCGCCAACGGCATCCCCGCCGAGCGCATCCGGTTCATCCACGAGGCCAAGACCGACGCGGACAAGGCGGCCCTGTTCGCGGCGTGCCGGGGCGGCAGTGTCGCCGTGCTCATCGGGTCAACCGAGAAGATGGGCGTCGGCACCAACGTCCAGCTGCGCGCCGCCACCCTGCATCACCTCGACGCACCGTGGAGGCCAGCGGACATCGAACAGCGGGAGGGGCGGATCATCCGCCAAGGGAACCTCAACGCCGAGGTCGGGATCTCCCGGTTCGTGACCGAGGGAAGCTTCGACACCTACATGTGGCAGACCCTGGAACGCAAAGCCGGTTTCATCGCCCAGGTCATGACCGGCCAGGCCACCGGCCGTGACATCGAAGACGTCGGCGAGCAGGCGCTCAGCTTCGCCGAGGTCAAAGCCCTGGCATCAGGGGACCCGCTGGTGTTGGAACGAGCCGGGGTCCAGGCCGAGGTGACCCGCCTGTCGCGAGCGGAGAACGCGCACCGGGCCGACCAGTCGAACCTGGCCCGTCTGGTGCGCTCCCACGGGGAGAGCGCGGAGATCAACGAGCGTCACGCTGAACAGTTCACGGCCGCCGCCGCTCGAGTGCAGCCAGTCAACGGCGAGCGCTTTACCGCCACGATCGGCGAGCACACCTACGGGACCCGGGCCGATGCCGGCGCAGCGCTGCGAACCAGGCTCCTGCAGGTGATGGAACACACCCGCCACGACAACACCGAAACG
>JALZAH010000601.1 GCA_030948425.1 Actinomycetota bacterium | reverse complement strand
CGTCGTGGAGGCACTTCTCGTCGTCGGTCTCCGCCGGGCCGTAGCCTCGCCCCTTCTGGGTCACAACGTGCACCACGATCGGTCCGTTGAATTCGGTGGCCTGGCGCAGGGCGAACTCCACGCCCGGCTGATCGTGGCCGTCGATGGGACCCACGTAACGCACGCCCAGGGCCTCGAAGAACGCCGGAGGCTCGATGACCTCACGCACCGCCGAGTACAGGCCCTGGAGGCTCTGGTAGGCCAGGCCTCCCACTCCGGGCAGCTCCCGTAGCGCGTCTTCCATCCGACCGCGCACCGAGCTCAGGCCGGGGTGGAGCCTCAGCTTGGTCAGGCTCTCGGACAGTCGGGAGATCGTCGGGGCGTAGGACCGGCCGTTGTCGTTGAGGACGATGACGACAGGGCTGCCGTAGTGGCCGAGGTTGTTGAGGCCCTCGAAGGCCATCCCCCCGGTCATCGACCCGTCGCCGATGACCGCCACCACGCGCCGGTCGGGGGTGGTGCTGCGGGCCACCCCGGCGGCCACCCCGTGGGCGTAGGAGAGAATGGTGGAGGCGTGGCTGTTTTCCACCCAGTCGTGGACCGACTCGGCTCGGGAGGGGTAGCCGGAGAGCCCACCGGGCTGGCGGAGCGTGTCGAACATCTCTCGCCGGCCGGTCACGATCTTGTGGACATAGGCCTGATGTCCGGTGTCCCACAGCAGGATGTCGCGGGGGGAGTTGAACACCCGGTGGAGAGCCAAGGTCAGCTCCACGGCCCCCAAGTTGGAGCCGAGGTGGCCGCCGGTGACCGAAACCGCTTGGACGATGAACGCCCGGATCTCCGCCGCCAGCGTCTCCAGCTCCCCCACATCGAGCTTTCGGAGGTCTGCGGGACAGGTGATCGACTCCAACAACATCCTCTCAACGTACCGCCTGACGGTCCCGACGGAGCACCGCGGCCGTAGGGTGAGCCGCCGTGGATCGCTACCAGTACCTGTTGGTCATGGCCGGCTGCGTGGTGGCGACCGCACCGCTCGAGATCGTCCTCGGCGCCCACGTGTGGCGCCGTCCCCGCCGCCTGCTGCGCACCCTGATCGGTCCCGTCGTCGTCTTCTCTGTCTGGGACGTGGCTGCCATCGCCCACCACCACTGGAGCTACAGCGATCGTTACACGACCGGCTGGGACCTGCCCGGAGGGCTGCCCGTGGAGGAGGTGACCTTCTTCGTGGTGATCCCCATCTGTGCGCTGCTCACCTATGAGGTGGTCAACCGGATCCTCGAAGCTTGGCGCGCCCGGCGTCGCCCGGGTTCGAGCGGGGCGCCAACGTCCCTCCCCGGTGTGGCCGCCCCAGGCGTCGACCACTGATGTACACCGTGTGGGCCCTGGTGGCCGCTGCGGCGGTCATCGCCCTGGAGGCCGGATGGCTGCGAACCGGGCTGTTCCGCCGCCCCGCGTACTGGGTCACGCTGGCCATCACCTGGGGGTTCCAGATCCCCGTGGATGGGTGGTTGACCAAGCTGTCGGCCCCGGTTGTCGTCTACAACCCCAAGGAGTTCTCGGGTGTCCGCTTTCCCTGGGACATCCCCATCGAGGACTTTGCTTATGGCTTCGCCCTGGTGACCTTGGTGCTGCTCATCTGGGTGCGGAGACGACCGACCAGAACCAGATAGGCGATGGGGCTGGGTAGCATCGGTGATGATGATGGCTTCTCCGAGAGCGGTGAGGGTGGCCCGATGGCCGACAATGTGATCGCTGCCGTGGTGGCGTTCGTGGTCATGGAGCCGGTGACCTACGCCGCTCACCGCTGGGTCATGCACGGCATGGGCTGGGTGCTGCATCGCTCGCATCACCGGGTCCGCCGGCCGTCGGGATCCCTCGCCGCCCAAGTGGAGGCCAACGACTGGTTCCCGGTGATGTTCGCGGCGATCACCATCGCCGCCATGGCCCTGGCCACGAGCCAGCCCCGTGCCCACCTGCTGTTGCCCGTAGGCGTTGGGGTCACCGCCTACGGGGCGGCGTACGCCGCCGTCCACGACCTCTACATCCACGGCCGCCTCGTCCACCTGCCCGCTGTGGGTGCCTTGGAGTTCCTCCGCAGAGCCCACGCCCTACATCACCGCTTCGGCGGTGAGCCGTATGGCATGTTGTGTCCGGTCGTCCCCCGTGCACTGCGGGAGCGGGCCATGACGGTTCCGGGCGCGGGCACGGTGCGCCCGGAGGCGGCAACGTCGGCCGCCGAACCCTCAGCGAGCTAGCGTCGCTCGGCCGACCACGACCAACTTGCGGGCCAGGGGGACCCGGACCCGCTGCGAGAAGACGTCGTAGTGGGCAGCTTCGATGGTGTCCAGGATGCCTCCGTACAGGCGGTGGGCGCCGGCGATGCAGCGACCCGACACTGGGGGGAGCAGATCGATCCCGCGTGTCGCAGAGCGGTAGTACGAGCGCGTCCGGGCGATCTCGAAGCGCATGAGCTCGACCCACTCGGCGCTCACCCGGCGCTCGGCGAGTGCTGGCCCAGCCCCGAAGCGATTGATGTCCTCACACGGCAGGTAGACC
>JALZAH010000598.1 GCA_030948425.1 Actinomycetota bacterium | reverse complement strand
TCGCCGAGGTGTCCGTGCACACCACGGCCATGGACGCCGAACAGCGCCGCCAGCTGATGGCCCGGGCCCGCTGGAAGGCCTGGGACCGGGCCGCCGACACCCGCATCCCCAGCCGGACCCGGGTGCTGGCCATCTCCTCAGGCAAAGGCGGGGTGGGCAAGTCGTCGATCACGGTGAACCTGGCCGCCGGCCTGGCCCATCGAGGTTTCCGCGTCGGTGTTCTCGACGCCGACATCGCCGGCTTCTCGATACCGCGGATGCTCGGGATGGAAGGCCGCCTCAACGCCCAGAAAGGAGCCGGCCCCGACGCCAAGGCCCAGATCGAGCCTATGACGATGGCCGTCGGCGAGGGCTCCATCGAGGTGCTGTCGATGGGATTTCTCTCCGCCGAGGACGAAGCGGTCATGTGGCGGGGGCTGATGTTGAATCGGGCCGTTCAGCACTTCGTCGAGGATGCCTCCTGGGGCGACCTGGACTATCTGCTCGTCGACATGCCGCCTGGGACCGGGGATGTGCAGATGGGTCTGGCCCGGATGCTCCCCCGGGCCGAGATGATCATCGTCACCACGCCTGCACTTGCCGCCCAGAAGGTGGCGGTGCGAGCCGCGGACATGGCCCGCAAGGGGTACCTGCGGGTGGCCGGCGTGGTCGAGAACATGAGCGGCTTCGTCTGTGACCACGGTGAGCGCTACGAACTGTTCGGTACCGGCGGCGGCGACCGCCTGGCCCGGGAGATCGGAGCGCCCCTGCTGGCCAGGATCCCTCTCGAACCGTCGGTCTCCGCCGGCGGTGACCTGGGGCGGCCTGCCTCCCTCGGTGAGGGCCCGGGGGCCGAGGCGTGGGCCGAGCTGGTCGGCGCCGTCCTCGCCGTCGCTCCCGTGGTCGAGATGTCCACCTGCTCGGCGCGCATATTCGATGCGGTGGCGGCCGGGCTCGACGCCCACCCGGCCTGAGCGCCTGCCTGATTCGGCCAGGCTCAGCGAGCGCGCCGCCAGGATCAACGGGCGCCCCTCACCCCAAGACCGTCGCGGGAACGCCAGGATCCCACCACGGGGCGTCGAGGTCTTCGGGATTCGCACCCTTGGCCCGGCCCTCGCCGGCCAGCTTCCTCAGGTGGGCCCACACCGAGTAACGGGCCACCGGGTGCAACACCTCGGGTACGTCGGTGTAGAGCACCCCGACCAGGTCGGCGGGGGTAGCTCCTCCCACACCCGCCCGGTGGAGGGCGCCGACGACCTGCGCCTCCCGCGACCGGCGGTGGGTGAGGTAGCCGTCGAGCACGGACCCGGGATCATCGATCATCGTCCCGTGGCCGGGGGCGATGCGGCGGGGCCGCAGGTCGCGGACCCGTTCGAGAGCGGCCAGGTAGGCTGTCATGTCTCCGTCCGGTGGGGCGATCACCACCGTCGACCCGGCCATCACGTGATCCCCGGAGAACAGCAGACCCGTTCCGGCCAGCTCGAAGCAGAGGTGGTTGGAGGCGTGGCCGGGCGTGTGGACGGCCACCAGGGTGAGCTCTGGGGTAACCAGACGATCACCGTCCCCCAGACGACGATCGGGCTCAAAGGTCTGATCGTGGGCATCGAGGACGGCGTTTCGAGAGTCCCCACGGTGGTCGGTCGGGAGGGCCGGGGCCGGTCCGAATCCCAGCACCTGAGCGCCGGTGGCCGCCGCCAGTCGGCCTGACAGCGGCGAATGGTCGACATGGGTGTGGGTGACCACCACCCAGCCGAGGCGATCGCCGACCACGCCCAGGATGGCGTCGAGATGGGCGTCGTCATCGGGCCCGGGATCGATGACCGCTACCCGCTCGGTGCCCACCAGGTAGGTGTTGGTCCCCGGTCCGGTCATGATCCCGGGGTTGGGGGCGACCAGGCGCCGGACGCCGGGAGCGACATCGCGGGCCACGCCGGGACCCATCAGAGGGTCGGTGGCGGCGTGGGGAGCCGGGCCGGTCACTGCCGGCCTCCGGGGACCGGACGGTCAAGGGATCGGGACGCCACAATGACCCGACGCTACCCGGGACCCAGCGGCCTACCCGCGAGACTCAGCGGCCTACCAGCGGGATCGCAGCGCGCCGCGGGGACGGAAAGGGCCACCAGAGGACGGATCGAGCCATCCCGGGCGAGGGTGTGGGCGCCTGGTGGCGGAGCCCGACCGCCCGATTTGGCTACGGTACGGTAATGGCAACGGCAGGGGACCGTCGGCGGGGGTCCGCCGCGCCGGCGCCACCGGGAGACGATAGGCGTGCCGGGACGGGCGCAGCGACGCCGCCGAGCGGCACGCCGCCCGTCAATGGAGCCCGTCGGGGCGGCTCCGGGTCACGGGCCGCCCC
>JALZAH010000597.1 GCA_030948425.1 Actinomycetota bacterium | reverse complement strand
GGGCCCGCAGGCCCCGGTACCGCAGCTCCAGGTCGATGGCCAGGGTGGTGGAGTCCTGCACGCCGAAGCGGCACCAGGTCTTGCCGACACACGACTTCACCGTCCGGAGGGCCTTGCCGTAGGCGTGACCGGATTCCATGCCCACGTCGACCAGCTGGCGCCAGATCAGGGGGAGCTGGTCGACGCGGGCGCCGAACAGGTCGATGCGCTGGGCGCCGGTGATCTTGGTGTAGAGCCCGAACTCCTTGGCGATGTTGCCGATGGCGATGAGCTGGTCAGGAGTGATCTCCCCACCGGGCACACGGGGGACGACCGAGTAGGTGCCATCTCGTTGCAGGTTGGCCAGGAAGTGGTCGTTGGTGTCCTGCAGGGCGGCCTGCTCGGCTTTGAGGATGTAGCCGTTGCCCAGCGACGCCAGCATCGACGCCACCGCCGGCTTGCAGATCTCGCAGCCCCGGCCGGTGCCGTGGGCAGCCAGCAACTCGGAGAAGGTGTCGATGTGGTGGATCCGCACGATGTCGAACAGCTCTTGGCGGGAGTAGGAGAAGTGCTCGCACAGGTTGTTGCCCACCTCCACGCCGGCCTTCCTGAGCTCGTCGCGGAGCAGCTCGGTGACCAGGGGGACGCAACCGCCGCAGCCCGTCCCGGCCTTGGTACAGGCCTTGATGGCGGCAACGTCGGTGACCCCGTCGGTGGCGATGGCCGCGCAGATGTCGCCTTTGGTCACGGTGTTGCACGAGCAGACCGTGGCCGTGTCGGCCAGGGCACCCACACCCACCGTCGTCGCCGTGCCATTGGCCGCGGCGGGGAAAATGAGCTCCTCCAGGTGAGCGGGCGTGGGCATCTCACCCCGGGTCATCTGGACGAGGGTCTGGTAGAGGGAGGCGTCGCCGACGAGGATCCCGCCCACCAGGGGGCGGATCGGCGGCGTCGCGCCAGCCGTGCCCGAAGCGGCGGGTGCAGGGCCCACGACGAGGCGCTTGTAGACGTTCGTCACCGGGTCGGCGAAGGTGATGGCTTCGGCGCCCGGTGAGGTGGCGAAGGCGTCGCCGAAGCTGGCCACGTCGATGCCCATCAGCTTGAGCTTGGTGGACATGTCGGCACCGGCGAAGGTGGCGTCGCCGCCCAGGATCCGGTCGGCCACCACGCGGGCCATCTGGTAGCCCGGCGCGACCAGGCCCCACACCCGACCGGCGGCGACGGCGCATTCGCCGATGGCGAAGATGCGGGGGTCGGAGGTGCGGCAGGCGTCGTCGACGACGATGCCGCCCCGCTCGCTCACCTCGAGGCCCGCCGCCCGGGCCAGATCGTCGCGGGGACGGATGCCCGCCGAGAACACCACCAGGTCGGTGGCCAGGTCGTCGGGCTGCACCTCGGCCTGGGCGGCGAAGCGCATGGCCGACACCCGGCCGTCGTCGGCGATGATCTCGCCGGTGGCCGTGGCCGTGTGAACGGTGACGCCCAGATCCTCGATCCGCCGGCGGAGGGCCGCTCCTCCTCCGTCGTCCACCTGTACGGGCATCAGCCGGGGGGCGAACTCCACGACGTGGGTCTCGAGGCCGAGGCTCCTCAATGCGTTGGCCGCCTCGAGGCCCAGGAGGCCGCCACCGACCACCGAACCCACTTTGGCGTCGGCGGCGTAGGTGGCGATGGCCTCGAGATCGTCGATGGTGCGGTAGACGAAGCAGCCGGCGGTCTCGCGCCCGGGCACGGGGGGGACGAACGGGTACGACCCCGTGGCCATGACCAGGGCGTCGTAGGCGATGCGGATGCCCTTGGTCGACACCACCTCGGCCGTGGCCGTGTCGATGGATGCGACGGCGTCGCCCACGTGCACCTGCAGGCCGGCCTGGTCGAAGAAGCCCGGGGCGACCAACGACAGGTCCTCGGCCGTGGCTCCGGAGAAGAACGAGCTGAGGCCCACCCGGTCGTAGGCGAGGCGGGGCTCCTCGCAGAACGTGACGATGTCCCACTCGGCTGTCGCCCCGCGCTCGGCCAGCACCTCGAGCAGCTTGTGGCCGACCATGCCGTTGCCGACGACGATCAGGGTCCTTCGCGAGCCGGAAGCGAAACCTGGCTCGGTCGGTGGGCTCATGCATCCATTCAACCGAACGGGTGTGTTCCGTCTGTTGCCGTTGTGTGAACGGAGAACGGCAACATTCCGACACTGCGGCCGGGGCGATTGTGAGGTCGCTGTACGCCAGGTGAAGCCGGCCGAAACCAAACAGCCCGCTGTGTCAGGGGGCGTTCAGAATCTCTTCTTGAAGTGTCCACGCCACATGAGCGGGGTGTGACCGTCCAGCGGCCATCATGGGGGTCCAATGTCGCTTTTGCCCCTCGATGGTTTTGTCATCGGCATCACTGCCGACCGGCGCTGGGAGGAACAGGCCGAGTTGCTCGCTCGTCGCGGCGCGTCGGTGCTGCACGGTCCAACCATGACGACCCTCTACCTGGCGTCCGACGACGACCTGCGCCAGGCCACCCTCACCCTGCTCGACAACCCTCCCGACTACCTGGTGGCCACAACGGGCATCGGCATCCGGGCCTGGTTGGAGACGGCGTCGTCGTGGGGCCTGGTCGATCGCCTCGTCGATGCCCTCGCCGACACCCTGGTGATCGCCAGGGGGCCCAAGGCGGCCGCCGCCGTTCAGGCCGGAGGGCTCAAGGTGTGGGCCAAGTCGGCCACCGAGCGCATGGATGCACTGGTCGCTCTTCTGCTGAACGAGCCGTTGTCCGGGAAGGTGGTGGCGGTCCAGGAGTACGGGATGCCCAACCCCGAGCTCCGCGTCGCCCTCACCAACGCCGGCGCGGGAGTGGTGGAGGTTCCCGTCTACCGCTGGCGGCTCCCCGAGGAGACGGGACCGGCTCAGCGCCTGGTGGAAGCGGTGCTCGAGGGGCGGGTCGATGCCGTCACCTTCACCAGCGCTCCTGCCGTCCACAACCTGTTCGCCATCGCCGCCCAGACCGGGGTCGACGACGAGCTGCGCCGAGCCTGTAACGAAGGTGTCGTCGCCGCCTGTGTCGGGCCTGTCTGCGCGGGGGGCGCCCGCGACGAGGGCATCGAGGCCCCGCTCGTCCCTGCCGTCGGGCGCCTGGGCCTGCTCGTGCGGATCCTCAGCGAGCACTTCGAGGTTCAGCGGCGCATCTACCGTGTGGACGGGGCCGAACTGGTCGTGCAGGGCGCGGCGATCGAGGTGGGCGGCGAGCGCGCCGAGCTCACTCCCAAGGAACGTTCTGTGTTCGAGTCGCTGGTGGAGGCCACGGGCGCGGTGGTCTCCCGCAGCACCCTGTTGGCGAACGTGTGGGGCTCGCCCGACGCCGACCCCCATGTGCTCGACGCCACCATCGGTCGACTCAGGCGACGCCTGGGCCCGTGCGGGGCCGCCATCGAGACCACGCCCGGCCGCGGCTACCGCCTGGCGTCCGGGTGACGAGAACGGTTGTCGGTGGGGGTGCGCCACTAAGGTGATGCCATGGGTCAGCGGGTGGCTGAGGATCTCGTCCGGCCCCGCCGATTCGGACCCAAGGTGGTGATGCGGGTCGATCTGCACGGTGTGTCGA
>JALZAH010000555.1 GCA_030948425.1 Actinomycetota bacterium | reverse complement strand
CTCTTGACCTAGTCAGCCGACCGCGAGATGGAGTGCAGCGTGATGCGACGACATGCAGGGACCCCGCTGCGGCGGCGGGTCCGTCGGGACCAGTCGGGTGCAGCGATGGTCGAGTTCGCCCTCGTCGTCGGCCTCTTCGTCTTCATTCTGTACGGGCTCGTGTCCTTCGGGATGGACCTGGCCACCAAGCAGAAGGTGACGGCGGCTGCGGCAGACGGTGCCCGGGCGTCCGTTGGCGCCGCCGATTTCACCACGGCGAAGAGCCAGGCCACCGCAGTGGTCCAGAGCAAGCTCGGCACCATCGGCTATACCCCGACCTACGTCTCCTACGTGGACACGCTCGGCTGTGCCTCCCCGGCCCTGTGCATCCAGGTCACGATCGTGTACGACCTCCCTGCGTCCCCTGGGCTCGGCCTGGTAGTACCAGCCCACACCACCGCCTCGGCCGTGGTCCAGTACAAATGAGCCGCCAGGCTCCCCAAGGCGGCCGGCGCAACGAGCACGGCAGCATCCTCGTCCTCTCTGCGGTCGGAATGGTCGTCGCCATCATTTGCGCATCGTTGGCGATCGACCTGGGCTTCCTCGCCCACGAGGCGCGCGTCGACCAGAAGGTCGCCGACCTTGCGGCCCTGGACGGCCTGCGAGCCCTTCCCGCCAATCCCACCTCTACCGCTGAGGCCAGTGCGACGCGAAATGGCTTCCCCTTCGCGTCACCCGACTACTCCCTGTTGGTGAAATGGGGGCCCAGCAAGACCGGGCCATGGTCGCTCCTCGCCTCCGACCTGGCCGCGGCGACGGCGATCCAGGTCTCAGCGAAGGCGCCCCACACCAGCTTCTTCCCGTTTGTTCCCGGCGGTCAGACCACGACCCGTACCGCCGTGGCCAGCAGGACCTCCAAGGCTCAGTTCAGCGTCGGTTCGGACCTCGCCAACATCGACACCGGCGCCTCGAGCATCGCCAACCTCAACAAGATCACGACGGCCATCCTGGGCACCAGCACGGCTGTGAACCTGACGGCAGTGGGGTACCAGGGCCTGGCCGGGGGCACTGTCTCCTTGGCCGACCTGATCGCCGCCGACTCGACGCTCGGCACGCCCAGCACCCTCCTTACCAACAGCACCAGCGTGCGCAAGCTGGCGCTGGCGAGCGTCAGCGCCCTTAACACCAAGGCGACGGGTCCGCCGGCAGACGCTGTGGCCCTGGCGGCCAAGACTCCGCTGGCCACCTTCGCCGGCAGCATCGGCCTCGGCGTCACGGCCAAGCTCGGCGACATCCTCGACTTCAGCGCCCCCGCCGACTCCAGCGCAATGGCCGCCCAGATCAACGTATTCGACCTGATTACCAGCGCCGGCGAGCTCTCTATCGAGAACGGCACCCATTTCGTCACTGTCCCCGGCTTGACCGTCGGGGTTCCCGGTCTCACCTCGTCCACGCTCACGCTGACAGTCATCGAGGCGCCCAAGCTCTCCAATTACGGCCCGGCCGAGAAGGACGCCACCACGGGCAAGTGGGTGACCACTGCCCATACCGCCCAGATCGACCTCAAGCTGGACAATCAGATCAACGTGGCCGTGCCTCCGGTTTGTGTCGTTGTGTGTGCGGCATCGGCGCTGAGCGTCAGCCTCGGACTACCCATCACGATCGCCGGGGCGGAGGCCACGGGGTCGCTGACCGCCATCCGGTGTACGACCCCGAAGCAGAACGACATCGAGGTCGTGACCGCCGGGACCCATGCCATCACCGACAGCACCCTGGCCGTGTCCCTGCTCGGGATCCCCCTCCCCCTGCCGCCTCTTGTCCACACGGACGTCAGTCTGGTGGGCGGGACGAGCACGCTGACCTTCACCGGTCCGACGTACCCGACGGCGATCCAGTCCACCGCCGCCACCGGAGCCGGGCTGAGCACGGCGACCACTAGTCAGTTCACGGTTCTCGGCGCCGACCTGGGCGCGGTGACCGCGCTGCTGAAGCCGGTGACCGATGACATCGACAAGCGGATTTTCGGGCCGATATTCAAGGCTCTGGGCCTGTCGGTCGGCGGCGCCGACGTGGTAACCATGCGGGTCGACTGCGGCGTTCCCGGACTGGCCTCTTGACATCTGCATATAGCTGTCCTGGACAGCTATTGCAGAGTGTCCGGGCCTGGTCTACAAGAGGTACACACCCTCCCGCTGAAACAGGAACCTGGAACTGTGAGCCGCTGCACGTTCGTCTGGGCCCACGCCCTGAACAGTTGTATGGCACACGAGGACGATCTCGGCCTGTTCGACTGGTCGTGCGCTGATGCAGTCGCCCGCGTCGTCCGCTACGACGCCCGGGGCCACGGCGGCTGCGAGTGCGTCCAGTTCGAGGACCGGGCGTACCGCTGGTCGGCGCTGGTCGACGACATGCTGCGGGCGCC
>JALZAH010000552.1 GCA_030948425.1 Actinomycetota bacterium | reverse complement strand
TTGCTGTACCGCGTAGGCCCGCCGAAGACCTCCTGCCACCACGCGGTCACGTGATCGCGGTGTTCCCGGGAGACGCCGCCGGGAAAGAGCGGCGAGATCAGATCGTCGTGTTCGACTCGGTCGTAGAAACAGTCGATGAGCCGCACGAACGCATCGTCGCCACCGGCCCAGTCGTAGAGCGTCGGTGTGGCTGAACCTGGGTCGTCGGCCATGAGGGCAATCGTAGAGCCCGTATCTCGGGAGGGGTTTGCCGGAGGCGGTCGGCGTCATCTGCTCAGGCGGAGCAGGGTGGCGCAGGATCGACGAACATCGTTGCATCAACAGATCGATCACCGAGCGGCGACGACATGTGGACGGTGGCGCGCACCTTCGGTGGCCGGCCGTTGGGCGGGCCGGGCAGGGCACAGGCGCCGGGCCGCTTCGTCGTGAACACGACGAGATCGCCACCCCGCGCCACGGTGACGGGCAGCTGAGACGGAGGTAGGGGGGCGGCCCTGGAGAGAATCGGGCCAATCCACTCGCCGGCTGGTGGCAGGAAGGCGACGACGTCGAGCCCGCTCTCGTGGGGGACGTCGACGGCCGTGACCTCCCAGCCCCGCCAACTGATGTTTCGGAGCACCACCCACCCGGAGAGGGCGTTGGTCGGGACCGTCCAACCCGGTGGGGTCCCGGGTGGGATGCCCCCGGGGACGCCCGAGCCGGCACTTCCGCCGCCGGTGTTCCTGAATTGTGGGGCGAGGATGCCCACCTGGCTCAGACTTGCGAATCCGACGACCACGGCGATCACCACGGCCACGGCGACGCGAACCGGACCAGGGAGCCCGCTGAGCACCGTGATCGGCCCTCCACGTCGGGCCCGACGGGTGCCGGCTGGATCGTTCGTCGCCGTGGACTGTTTCATTGTGTTGATACATTGACACAATCAGGGCGGCCTGGCAAGATCCAACCTATGGATTACGTGTTCACGTCGCTCGCTGCCGGTGTTCCCGTGCTCCTGGTGGTGCTGGCCCTCCGCCCCGTGACCCATCGTGAGCTGACGGCGTTTTCGGTCCGCTACTTCCTGACCGACGACCTGATGTCGCCGACGCTCTCCCGGGCGATCGCCCGTTCCCGGGGCCTCCGGTTGTTAGGGGCGGCGATCGGCTTTTCGTTGCCGTCACTGCTGCGCGCTCTGACCCATGACTCACTGAACACCGGTTCGGCGCTGTGGTGGGGGCTGACGGGGTACCTGGGCGGCGTCCTGCTGGCGGTGTTGCTCCCGAGCGCGGCGGGGGAGTCGCTGCATGCCGCCGCGCTGGTGCCCCGGCGGGCCGCCGACTACCTTCCCACTCGCACGCTCGTCGGGCCCGCCGTCATGGCGTCGCTCAGCCTCCTGGCCGGCCTGGCCTACGCCTGGGCACCTCGGCGTCCGGAGTCGGCAGGCAGCAGCGGGCCCATGGGCGCAGTCGTCGTCAGCGTGGTGGCGGCGCTGGTCACCCTTGTCGGGGCCCGATGGGTCGTGCGGCGCCGCCAACCCGTGCCGGATCCGGATGCGCTCGCCGTCGACGACGCCTTGCGGTCACACGCGCTGCACCTGGTGTTCGGTACCGGGATCGCCGTTGGGGCGTTGGCGGCATCCGCGGTCACCTTCCAGCTCGCTGGCGCGACGAGCGTCCAGACCTTGCGCTGGACGTCGGTGGTGGTCAGCCTGGTCGAGATCGGCTTTGCCGCCTTTGCCTGGGGGGGGCTCCGCAACGACGCGTGGAGGGTCCGCCCCAAGGTGCCCCGGTGATCGTCACCGTCGACCCCTCCTCGCCCGTTCCTCCCTATGAACAGCTCCGGGCCGCCATCGTCCGGTTGGTCGCCACCGGTCAGCTCCCCGTGAGCTCCCGGCTGCCCACCGTCCGCCAGCTCGCCGCCGACCTCGGCATCGCCCCGGGCACCGTCGCTCGTTCCTACCGCGAGCTGGAAGCCGACGGGATCCTCGTCACCCGGGGACGGCACGGCACGCATGTCGCCGCCGTCCCGCCGCCACCGCCCCGAGCAGAACGCCAGCGACGACTCGCCGAGGCGGCGAGCGCCTATGCCGACACGGTCCGCGAGCTCGGCATCGATCCGGGCACGGCCCTCGAGACGATCAACGAAGCATTGGCCCCCACGTAGCGAGTCATCGCCGCCCCGGTCGGGTGGCGGCGAAGACGGCAGCGCCCAGGGCGGCCGACCACAGGCACGTCTCCGGGCCGTTGGGCACCCCCCACAACGCCCGAAGGTCGAGCACCCAGGCGACCCAGGCCGTGCCCACCAGGAAGACGGCGGCGACCCCGGTGCCGCCAACCTCGGATCGGGTGACGCTCAGGCCCACGGCGAAGCCGGCCCACGCCCCGAACAGGCCGACGGGGCTGAACACGCCCAGCAGGGCCATCGCCGGAGCGATCCCCGAGCTGCCGCGAAAATCCAGCCAGACCGGTGCGATCAGGCCCATGGCCGCGGCCAGGCCGGCCCACAGGGCCACCGACTGCCAGGGGACGAGGACCTGGTCGGAGAAGGTGGCCACCCCGGCCACGACGTCGGGGCTCCCGTGGCCGGGTGACACCGACGCCACCACCCGCCAGGCCACGGAGGCGACGGCCAGCACCACAGCCGCCTCGACGGCCGCAGGGACCCAGGTCCGGGGCGAACCTTCCGGCGGACCACCGCCGTGGCCGAGCCGGCGCAGGTCGCGGCGGAGACGGTTCCGCCGCTGCAGATAGACGAACGGTACCGACCCCACCAGGTAGGCACCCAGCACGCACAGGCCGGCGGCGACAGCCACCGGGTTCATGGGGTCCCCAGGTTCATCCGGGCTCGACCGTACCCCTGCTACCATCGTTCCAGCGCCCAGCTACACGCGCGGGACGCGCTCCTGTCGGCGAAACCGTCGACAGGTTTTCCGAGACGGAACGTCACATGCCTGAAAAATCCGCAACGATCAGCGATTACCGCCTCCACGAGACCGATACCGGCTCGCCGGAGGTTCAGGTGGCGTTGCTCACCGGACGAATCAATCATCTCAC
>JALZAH010000547.1 GCA_030948425.1 Actinomycetota bacterium | reverse complement strand
GCATGACCTTCCCGTGCCATTCGCGGGTTGACAGATGACTAGACGCGGTCGACCCGGTTGACGCCGTTCAGACGCTCAGGGTGCGGCGACGGGTGCCTGCGAGGCCCGCTCGATGACCTGGTCGATGAATCCGTAGTCCTTGGCCTCCTCGGCGGTGAACCAGCGGTCTCGATCGGAGTCGGTCTCGATCCGCTCGATCGGCTGGCCGGTGTGAAAGGCGATCCGCTCGGCCATCATCCGCTTCAGGTAGATGATCTGCTCGGCCTGGATGGCGATGTCGGCGGCCTGACCCTGTGCCTGGCCGGACGGCTGGTGCATGAGGATGCGGGAGTGGGGGAGGGCGAAGCGCTTGCCCGGCTCCCCCGAACAGAGCAGGAACTGACCCATCGACGCCGCCAGGCCCATGCACACGGTGGAGACGTCGCAGGGCACGAACTGCATGGTGTCGTAGACCGCCAAGCCGGCGGTCACCGAACCGCCCGGCGAGTTGATGTACAGGCTGATGTCCTTGTCCGAGTCCTCGGCGGCGAGCAGCAGGAGCTGGGCACAGATGAGGTTGGCGCTGGTGTCGTCGACCTGGGTGCCGAGGAAGACGATCCGCTCCTTGAGCAGGCGGCCATAGATGTCGGAGTTGGTGTCGAGCGCCCCGTTCTGGGCCAGCTGAGGTTGGATCGGATCGGGCATGGTCCGAGGATACCCCGAGTCAGTTCGCCGTGACGTCGAGCGCTGACCGTTCGCGACGCTGACTCTGCCGGTGGCGTCGACCGGCGTCGGCCAAGAGGGCCTCGTAGCGGCTGAGCACGGCATCCCAGCTGTAGCGGGTGATCACATGGAGCCGCCCGTTGCCGCCCAGGGCCTCGGCCACCGCTGGCTGTTCGCCCAGAAGCTCGACGGCGGCCTCGAACTCGGCGAAGGAGCGGTAGGCGATCGCCCCCTGGGAGCGCCGAGCCTGACCGGCCAGCACCGGGCTACGCCCTTGGACAAGCGCCGGGCGGTGCTGGGCCCAGGCCTCGGTCAGCGCCATGGAAAAGCTCTCGAGATACGAGGGGACGACCATGACCAGGCAGCCGGCCACAGCGTCGGTCCTGGTGGCGTCGTCAACGAAGCCGGTGACGACGACCGACGGGTGCTCGGGCAGGGTGAGGACGGGATCGCCCACCATGACCAGTCTCAGGTCGGTGCCGGGATGGCGCTCGACGTAGGCGACGAACTGTTCGTAGAGCTCGTCGGCCGCCTTGGCCGTGTCGATGCGGCCCGTGTAGAGCAGGTAAGGGGCGGCCCCCAGAGAGAACCGGCGCCGGAACCGCTCAGCGTCGCCGCCGTCGCCTAGAGCGGTGCCGATGCCCATGATGGCACCCGGGAGGCGCCTGCCGGCCCGGCGCCAGACCAGGTCCCGTTCCTCCTCGGTCGACCACGCAAAGGCCGTCGGCAGAGCGAGGATGCGGTCGAACACGGGGAGCCAGAAGGGCGGCTCGTCGTGGGCCGTGGGGTGCAGCACCGTGGGCGCGGCGCCCGCCGTGGCGGTCAGTGCGGCGGCGGTGGTGGAGTACAGGTAGGTGAATGTCGCCACCGCGTCCACCGCCGGGGCGCGTCGGCGCAGCAGGGGGCGCAGGCCGTCGAGGTCTGGACCCTGGGCCTGGAGCCACGCTTCCTGCAGGGTCAGGGCGGACGGCTGGTGACCCCACATGGCCCGGCTGTTGAGCGGAGCGAAGAAACGGGTCATGCGGGGTTGACGTACCGAGAGCCGCCGTACGGTGACGCCGTCCAGCTCGCTGTCACCCGCCGGGTAGACGTCCGCCCAGTCTTGGTAGCTCCGAGCCCGGCTGGTCACCACCTCGACGCGGTGGCCCCGCTCGACCATGCCGGTGGCCACCATTCGACAGAACGCCTCGGCACCGCCGGCGACCTCGGTTCCGTAACGCTGGACGACGGCCAGGAGCCTCACCGGCCGGCGGCCGGTCCGGGCTCAGGGGCGGCGCTGGTGGGGTCGGCCCCACCTCCGCTGGGGGCTGAGGCGACCAGGGTGAAGCGGGTGGGTGGGAATAACAGCTCGTTGAGCTGGCTCACCAGGTCGGCCACCGCGGCTTCCCCCGCTCCAACCCGGATCGGTCCGGTCGGGGTTGGTGACCAGTGCAGGTCCCGGCGGGTCAGACCCACCTGTTCGCAGAGGAACGACAGGTACTCCGGGCTCAGCGGTCCGCGCCGGCGAGGGTCGGCGCCGGCCCGGGAGGCGGCAGCCAGAGCTGCAGCGGGGTTGTCGGCGGCCAGGATGAGCACCCCGCCGGCGGCCAGCTTGGTGGCGGCCACAGTGACGAGGTCGGCGATGCTCTGAGCGTCGAGGCTCTCCAGTCCCTCGGCCATGACCACGGCACCGAGGCTGGCGCCGTCGGCCTCATCGAGAGCGGGAAGCGCCTCGTGCTGTCCAGCCGGCAGGCCCTGGCGCACGGCGCCGGCCACCAGGTCGGAGCGCCCATCGACCCCCCGAGCGGCTACGCCCTCTGCGGTCAGGACCTCGAGCAGCTCCCCCCGGCCGCAGGCCAGATCGAGCACCGGTCCCCGCCCGCCGACAAGCTCGCTCACATGGCGGGCCCGGTCGGCCATCTCCGCAGGATCGCCCTCGAAGCGGTCGTGGAGGCGGGTCTCGTCAAACGGCGCCTGCAGCGAGCGTTCCGCCTCGAGGGCGGCGACCCGGGTGCGCAGGGCAGCCAGTTCGCCGGGGATGTCATCGCCGGCCACCTCCCGGCGCCCCAAACGGTCGAGGGCGGCATCGACGTGCCCGGCCAGGTCCTGGTGAACGAACTCTTCGAGGTCTTCGAGCTGAGCGACGCCGAGCTCGAGGATGGGGCGGACGGCATCCACATAGGACTGGACCTGGTCGAGGATCCCGGCGACCTGACGGGCCACCGCCTGGGCGATCAGGCGGTGGTAGTGCTCGCCGACCCGGCTCTTCGAGCTTGATGCGATGCGGTCGGGCGTGAACTGGCTGCGCAGATCCAGCTCGGAGATCGCCTGGCGCAGCGATGGCAGATGGTCCTCGTAAACCGGGTGGTTGCGGACCCGTTCGAAATGTCGGGACATGCGGTCCTCCAGGTCCGGTGGATAGTCACCCTGGGCGCGGCGACGGTCTACCCTCAGGCGCAGATCGTCGACGATCTCGGCTACATCGAAGCTCTCGGCCCCGTTGGTGCTCTCGGCGGGATTCCCGGGCTCGGTCATGGTCGGCCGAGCGTAGGCCACCACGACGTTTCGCCCTATCGGGGTTCGTCCGCGGTGGCGTGCTCGCCGCGGTCGGCGACCAGTTGCAGGAAGGTGCGGTAGCGCCGGGTCAGCACCGGCCATCTGTACAGCCGCTCGACATACGCAGACCCGTTGGCTCCCATGCGACGGTTGAGCTTGGGGTCGCCGACCAGGGCATCCACCGCCGCCTCGAACCGGGCGTACCCGTCGAAGGCCACACCGCCGCCGGACATGGTGCAGTGCTCGGCGGTCGGCGCACAGTAGGCGTTGACCAGGGTGGGCACGCCGACCATCCAACTTTCGAGCAGGACGAGCGAGAACGACTCGAACGGCGATGGTGAGATCAGGGCCTGCGCTCCTCGCATGGCTCCCCATTTGACGGTCTCGTCGACGATGCCGGCGACGATCAGGTCCGGGTGCGGTGGCGGGGCGTCGGCCACCGGCCCCAGGTAGGCGAGGGCCAGCGGACCCGGGCGCCGTCGCTTGTATCCGGCCCACCACTCAGCCAAGAACGTGGTCCCCTTGTGCTCGTCGACCCGGCCCACGCACAGCAGGTAGGGGCGCTCGCCGAGCCCGAGGGCGGCTCGGGCGGCGCCGGGGTCGCCGGGGGCCGGCTCAACCCCGAGTCCGATGAGGGCCTGGGGCAGATCGATGGTCGCCGGGAACAGGCGTTCCACCAGCCGTTGCTCGGCGGTCGATTGAAACATCAGACCGCCGTTGGCGGTGAAGACCTCGTCGAACACCGGCAGACGGATGGGCCTTTCGTCGTGGGCCGCCGGCTGCAGCACCACCCGTCGCTTCAGTCGGCGTACGCCGGCCACGGTCGGCCAGTACAGATAGGGATAGGCGACGATCACGTCCGCGTCGCTGGCCTCGGCGGCGTCGAGCAGCTCGGGGCTCACCGGCCCCTGACGCTCGATCCAGCGATCCGTGTCGGGCATGGAGGTGGTGGCCGGGTCGGCGAGCACCGGCTGAGACAGCTCGTCGAAGTCGGGATGACGCCCGGCGGCCGAGAAGCGTTGCACGGAGACGCCGTTGATCTCCACGGTGGCTTCCCGGTAGCTGTCCGCCCAGGTCCTGGCCTCGAGGGCGCAGGAGGTGAACACCTCGACCTGGCACCCGTCGGCGGCCAGGTGCTCGGCGATCATCCGGGCTCCGTACTCGGCGCCGCCGATGATCTCCACCCCGTAGCGGGGGACGAGGAAACCGACCCGGAGGGGACCGGGACGACGCCGGGCGGCGCTCAGGACTCGACCTTGCCGGGTGTGCCCTCGAGGCCGGGCACCAGCTCCGCCAGATTCCGTCGGAGGATGGCGCGGGCGGGCCCTGGGCCGATGGTCTGGAGCCGCTGCCGGCCTCGGTCGGCAAGGGTGCGACCCAGTCTGCAACCGGGTTCGCTGGTCAGCTCGAAGAGGGCTTCGGCGAAGACCGCGGGGGGGTCGTCGGCTTCGACCAGGACCCCGGCGTCGCCGAGCGTCTCGGGGATGGCGGCGAAGCGGCGAGCCACCAGGGGAGCGCCGAAGGCCATGGCCTCGAGAAGGGGTGCGCAGAAGCCCTCATGCTCGGAGGCGGTGGCCACCACATCGGCCCGCCGATAGAAGGCGGCCAGATCGGCGTCACTGACCCGCCCGGCGATCCACGCCCGATCCAGGTTCAGTTCGTTGGCGAAGTCCTGGAGGACCCGGTGATAACCCGGGAGGGGAGCGGGTCCGACCATGATGAGGTGGGCTTCGGGAAGGAGATAGGTGACGAGGATGAAGTAGGCCTGCAGCAACCAGTCCACCCGCTTGTGGGGCAGGAGCTGGCCAACGAAGAGGATGACCGGTCCTGTCGTCACCTCTCGGAGGTGGCGGACCGTCGTGGTTGAGGGTCCGGCGCTGTCCAGAGCCCCTGGGTCGAACACCAGGGGACAGACGCGCACGTCGGCGAAGCCCACATGGCGGAGCTCGGTGGCGTTGAACTCCGAATCGGCCAGTGTCAGCTCACTGCGCCCGGCAAGGGTGGGCAGCTCGGCGCGCCCCAGTCGCAGCAGGTCGGCGAAAGCCGGATCATGATCCTCGAACGAGGCTGCCGGGGAGATGTTGTGGTACACAACGGCCAGTCGTTCGGGGCGGTCCCCGAGCCACCGGGAGACGTCCGGCTCACCGATGGACACGTGGAGGACCACGACGTCATCGTCGGAGGCCGGCGGACCGTGCTCGGGAGCGTCGAGAGGAACGATCACGGCGCTGACGGCCGGATCGATGTAGCGGGCCCGGATGGCGGTGTCGGCCACCGGGGCGACCATTCGATCGATCTCGAGCGCGCAGCGGGTGACGGCGTCACCCGGGGCAGCGCCCACCAGCACCTGGGTGAAGCGCATCACCCGGACACCCGGCGGGCGAGTGAGAAGTCCATCGCCGGGACGGTAGCGGAGCCGCCCGGGGCTCAGCCCCGACGCAGGGTGGCGAGGTCGGAGTCGACCATGGTCCGGATGAGATCGCCGAAGCCGACCTCAGGTTTCCAGTGCAGGTCGCATGCGGCCTTGGCCGGATCCCCGATGAGTAGGTCGACCTCTGCCGGCCGGAAGAACTGCTGGTCGATCACGACGTGGTCGGGCCAGTCCAGGCCGACCTGGTCGAACGCCACCTCGCACAGCTCCCTCACCGAGTGGGTCTCGCCGGTGGCGACCACGTAGTCGCCGGGCGTGTCCGCCTGAAGCATCAGCCACATGGCCCGTACGTAGTCGCCGGCGAAACCCCAGTCGCGCTGGGCCTCCAGATTGCCGAGGGCCAGTTGCTTCTGCATGCCCAACTTGATGGCCGCCGCCGAGAAGGTCACCTTGCGGGTCACGAACTCCAGGCCCCGGCGGGGGCTCTCATGGTTGAACAGGATCCCCGAGTTGGCGTGGAGGTCATAGCTCTCGCGGTAGTTGAGGGTGATCCAGTGGCCGTACACCTTGGCCACGCCGTAGGGGCTGCGGGGATGGAACGGGGTCCCTTCCGACTGGGGCACCTCGGCGACCTTGCCGAACATCTCACTGGAGCTGGCCTGGTAGAAGCGAATGCTCGGATCGGTGAGGAGGATGGCGTCGAGGAGCCTGGTCACCCCCAAAGCGGTGACGTCGCCGGTCAGCACCGGCTGGGCGAAGGAGGTCTGGACGAAGGACTGAGCTGCCAGGTTGTAGACCTCGTCGGGCCGGTACTGGCGAAGGACCCGGATCATCGACCCCTCGTCGAGCAGGTCGGCGGGGACCAGGGTGATCTTGTCGACCAGGTGGGTGATCCGTTCGAAGGTCACCGTGCTGCTCCGTCGGTGCAACCCGATCACGTTGTAACCCTTTTCCACCAGGAGCTCCGCCAGGTAGGAGCCGTCCTGACCGGTGACGCCGGTGATGAGTGCGGTGGGCGGCATGGCGCCAGTCTGGCAAAGCGGTGACACCTGTTGCCACAGCCCCCCAACGGCTACCGCTCGACTGGTGGGGTGGAGAGGGTGAGGCGGGTGCCGTCCACCCAGTAGGCGTGGTCGGCCATGGCCAGCATCTCGTGGTCGCCGGAGCTGTTGCCGTAGGCCCACAGCTCGGGGGGGGCCGGACCGATGGCGGCCCGCAGGCGTTGCTCCTTCTCCTGGGCCCGGACGTTGGCCCCGTCGATGGCCCCGGTGAGCACGGCCCCCGGCCCGTTGCCCGACACCGCCAGCTTGGTGGCAATGACCTGGTCGAAGCCGGCCCGGCGGCCGAACTCGTCGAGGTAGAGGTCGAGCGATGCCGACACCACGATCAGACGGTGGCCTTGTTGGCGATGCCACCGTACTCGGGCGGCCATGTCGGGCCTGATCCGGGTGACCAGGGCGGCGCCGAAGCGCACACCGACGTCGAGGGCGTGGATGACGGGAACCCCGGCCATGGCCCGCACGAGCAGCGCCGCCTTGGCGCCGTCGCGCCCGTCGGTGGCGTAGCCACGCAGCATCGGCGACGCCGAGCGGGCCAGGGCGATGGCCATGGCGATGCGACCTCGGACGGCCATGAGGTAGGGGCGAAGACTGTCGCCCGGCACCAGCGTGCCGTCGAAGTCGAAGGCGGCGACGCCGGGCACGGTACCGGGTGGGGGTGGCGCCCCGGTCACATGGGGAGGCGGCGCCACAGGGGGCGAGGCAGGTGACGAAAGACGGCGAAGATGAGCCGCAGCAGGCCGGGAACGTAGACC
>JALZAH010000545.1 GCA_030948425.1 Actinomycetota bacterium | reverse complement strand
GTTCCCGTGTCGGCACGGCCGAGGTCCGTTTCCCACAGACCGGCCCGGCGACACCGGACCGGGCTTTTGCGGCGGCGGTGGAACGCTCCGTGGCGGCGGCCGGCCTCGGGGCAGGGCTGATGGCGGTGATCGTCGGAGTCCTGTTGGCTCGGCGGGTAGCCGCACCGGTGCGAGACCTGACCGGTGCGGCCCGGGCGTTGGCCGGGGGGCAGCGTTCCGCCCGACTTCAGCCCTCCTCACCAGATGAGCTGGGCGAGATGGCCTCGGCCTTCAACGCCATGGCCGACGCCATCGACACCGAGGACCGTCTTCGATGCGATTTCGCCCGAGATGTCGCCCACGAACTCCGTACCCCTCTCATGATCCTCCAAAGCCAGCTCGAGGCGCTCCAGGACGGCCTCGCGGAGCCCACCCCGACGACGCTGGGATCCCTCCACGACGAAACGTTGCGCCTCGGCCGGTTGGTAGCCGACCTCGAGACGCTGGCCTCAGCGGCCGGGACCAGCTTCACGATGGAAAACCACGTCGTGGACCTGAGCGATCTGGTCGGCGGCGCCGTGGCCGGATTCGCCAATCCGATGCGAGAGGCAGGCCTCACTGTCGTGGTCGAGGCGGCCGACGAGGTCGCCGTCGTCGGCGATCCCACCCGACTTCGCCAGGTCGTGACCAACCTGCTGTCCAACGCCGCCAAGTTCGTGCCGCACGGGGGGGCGGTGCGGATCGATGTACGCAACGACGATGGCAGTGCTGTCCTGATCGTGGCCGATGACGGACCGGGCATCGCCCCCACCGAGCTCGGGACCGTCTTCGACCGCTTCTGTAGGGGGAGCGGCGCCCGGACCGGCGGCTCGGGCATCGGCCTGTCGGTGGTGTCCGACATCGTCGCCGCCCACCACGGTGAGGTGACCGTGGCCAACGAGCCCGGCCACGGAGCACGCTTCACCGTGCGGCTCCCTCAAGCAACGCGTCACGCGCACCGCGACTTCGCAGGATCTTCACGCCCGCCCCGTAGCGTCATCGGCAGCTGAACTTCGGCAAGCAGATCAGACCGAGAAGGACAAGTCTCATGAACAAGCTCACATCCACGACGACGAAATGGGCAGCCGCAGGTGCTGCGTTCGGCGTCAGCGTGGCCGTCACCGCAGGACTGGCCTTCGCATCGGGACCTTCTACGCCCACCACGCTCAACCCCCGGCCAGCAGCGGTGACAACCACAACGACCCCGGCCGGAAACCCAACCAACCCGGCCGGGAACCCGACCAACCCGGCCATGGGGCCGATGGTGTCGGCCATGCTCAACGGGCTGTCCCCCCATGCCCGCGCCCAATTCGAGGCCCTCTACCCTCAGATGAAGGCGTTCATGACCTCCGGCCACATGATGGATGGCTCCTCCACCATGGCGAACATGATGGGGAACTCCGGCTCACCGGGATCTGCATCGAAGTCCGGTGCTGGGTCGATGATGGGCTCCAACCGATGACAGTCCCGCCTGGCGTCCACCGCCCGGTCGGGCGAGGACAGAGCCGATGGCCGTGACCGACACGGCTGAAGCTCCCGGGATCCGGGTACGGATCATCGAGACGCCCACCCTGGGGGACCGTAGCTACCTGGTGACCGACGGTCAGGTTGCCTTGGTCATCGATCCCCAACGCGATATCGACCGGCTTGTTGCTTGCGCCGCCGAGGAGGGCGTTCGGATCACTCATGTGGCCGAGACGCACCTCCACAACGACTATGCCAGCGGCGGCCTGGTCTTGGCCCGCTCGGTCGGCGCCTCGTATCTGATGGCCCGAGGAGACACGGTGGCGTTCGATCGGACGCCGATCGTCGACAACGAAGAGATCGTCGTGGGCCGGATGACGGTGACGGCGATGGCCACACCAGGCCACACCGTCCACCACCTGGCCTACGCCGTGTCCGTTGGTGGGCGTTGCGTCGGGGTCTTCACCGGCGGCTCCATGCTCTACGGGGCGACCGGGCGGAGCGACCTGGTGAGCCCAGAACTCGCAGAGGATCTCACCCGGGACCAGTACCGCTCCGTCCGACGCCTGGCTGACGTCTTGGATCCGGCCACGCCCGTCTACCCGACGCACGGCTTCGGAAGCTTCTGCGCGGCCAGCGACGCCCCGGTCGTCGACGCGTCCACCATCGGTGACGAAACCGCCAAGAACCCCGCCTTGCGCATCGACAAGGAGGACGCCTTTGTGAAAGAGACCCTCGCCGGTCTAAGCCCCTACCCTCGCTACTACGCCCACATGAATTACCTCAACCAGGCCGGGGCGCTCCCCGTCGACCTTTCTTCTCTCCCGCCGGCTGATTCAACCACCGTCGCCATGCGCGTGGGTGTCGGCGAATGGGTGGTGGATCTAAGATCCCGACAGGCGTTCGCTGACGGCCACCTGGCCGGAACGGTCAACATTGCCGTCGACGAGGACAGCTTCGCCAGCTACCTCGGCTGGGTCGTGCCATGGGGGAGCCGTCTCACCCTCATCACAGACCAGCCATCGCAGGTAGCGGACGCCCAGCGGGAACTGGCCAGGATCGGCATTGACCGGCCCGGAGCAGCGTTCGTCGGGTCCATCAAGATGCTCGTATGGCCGTGGGAGCCTCGATTGTTCCCCATCACCGATTTCGTCGGTGTTGCCGCCACCAGCACGCAAGACAGTGTGAAGATCCTCGATGTCCGCCATGGCCACGAATGGCGTAGCGGGCACATCCGCCAGCGACTTCCACGAGCAGACGCCACCACGCAGCACACGTCTCTTTGGAATCATCATCTGCCCGCATGAGCCGTCACGACGCGACGAGGGGGAGGCGGTCCAGACGGGCTTTGCCCGCCGGGGTAACGAGATTGAAGTGGACGTCGTGGTCGTGGGCGGTGGCCAAGCGGGCCTGGGGACCGGCTATTGGCTGGCCCGGGACTCGTCGTTGTCGTTCGTCATTCTGGAGGCCGCCGCCCAGGTCGGCGGGAGCTGGCTCGATCGGTGGGACAGCCTGACGTTGTTCACGCCCCGCCGTTTCAGCAGCCTTCCCGGGTTCCGGTTCCCGGCCGGGGCGAGCGGGTACCCGACGAAGGACGAGATGGCCGTCTATCTCCAACAGTACGTTGGCCGGTTCGATCTTCCCGTCCGCCTCGGCCAGGGCGTCGAGGCGGTCAGACTGGTCGATGCGCGCTTCGAGTCCCACACTCGCGAAGCGGTGATCCGCGCCCGCCATGTCGTCGTCGCCACAGGTCCCTTTCGCGGCGCTTATGTGCCGCCCGCCGCTAACAACGTCGATCCTGGCGTCGTTCAGCTGCACTCGTCGCGCTACCGGAACCCGGCTGACATTGACACAGACGATGTCGTCGTTGTCGGCGGTGGCAACTCGGCAGCACAACTCGCGTGCGAGCTCGCCCCGACACACCGGGTCACCGTAGCCAGCCCCGGACCGTTCCAGTTCCTACCGAAAACCATATGTGGGGTCAGTCTCTACCGGTGGCTCTACCTCTCCGGCGTGCTGAACGCGTCAGCGGACAGCCGGGTGGCACGCCACGCTCGTGCTCATGAGGCCATCATCGGACGTGACCTCGCCGGTTTGGTCGCCTCCGGTCATGTCCGACACGTGCCGTACCGGGTTGTCGGCGCAGATGGCGACGAGGTCGTCCTCGACGATGGAACGCGCATTGGCACCACGGCGATTCTTTGGTGTACCGGCTTCCGGCCGGACTACCAGTGGCTCGGCGTCCCTGGTGCCCTCGACGTTGATGGTGCTCCGCTTCACACAGGCGGTGCCTCGCCGGTGCCGGGACTGCACTGGATGGGACAGCCGTGGCAGACACGGCTGAACTCTTCGCTCATCGACGGGGTTGATCGAGACGCCGAAGCCACGGTCTGGCGCGTCACGCACTGATCGTTTCAACGTCTCGTCGCCTCGTCATGTTTCGTCGGGGGGGCCCGCCGTGTCAGGTTGACCTGGGGGTGGGTCTCTCCTACGAAGGGATCCGTCACGATCCGTCGCCTCGACGGGGTGGTCAGCCGCGAGGGGCTGCTGTGGGTCCGGTCGGGCCCCACCGCTGCTCGAGCTCGAAGAAGGCGCGACGACCATGTGGTGATGCTGGCTTACGAGCCGGCGGCCCCCCGGCCGGGGGAGGCGGCACCAGGTGAACCACCACATGCTGGCCCCCGCGGACCCGAGACGGGCACGGCGCGGGATGAACCGGGGGACGGACCGTGCGTAGTCCCGCCATGCCGAGCCGAAGTGCTCAGCTTGTCGCTGTTCTTCTCGGAGCGCCAGTCGCCGGTAAGCGGCGATGAGCAAGGGAAACATGACGAGGGTGGGAATGGTCGGCCATTGCAGCAAAAACCCGGCCATGACCAGCCCGAAACCGGCGTATTGGGGATGGCGGATCCAGCTATAGGGACCGTCGGTGGCGAGCGTGCCCGCCCGGGCGGCTCGCCACAGGGCCGGCCACCCGACGGCCGTGACCCAGAACCCGCCGAGGATGAACACGTAGCTGGCCAGGTGGAACGGGCTGAGCTGGGGGGTGCCCCGCCAGCCGATCAGGTCGTTCCAGAGGTGGCCCCCGGCGAACGTCGGGCGGATCAGGGGGAAATGGGACCCGAGGGGGCCTTCGAGGAGGTAGACGGTGAGAGGGAACCCGTACATCTCGGTGAAGACAGCGACGAGGAACGCCCACAGGCCGCCGAGCGCCTTCCAGTCCGTGCGGCTGCGGGGATGGAACACCCCCGCAGCGCCCCAGGCGACCAGAAGCGTGTCGACACCGACCATCGCCCAAAGCCCGTATGCATCACTCATGATCGACTTCTTCCTTCGCCACCCCGGAATCGCCAACTGCCGTCGCGGCGGGCTCGGCGGATTCCTCTGTGAGGCGCTCAGACCCCGGCGACGAGGTCGTCGTCGTCGCTCGTAGCGCTCGGTCGACGAGTTCCCGATCCTCGGTGGTGATGCGGCCGACCGGCCCCCGCCGGCGGCCGGATCGCCGGAACCCGACGACGAGCGCGGCAGCGGCGAGGGGGCTGACGACGACGGGCACGATCCACACCAGGGCGGACACTCCGGTGGTGGGCGGAGATTCGAGGATTCCCGGCCCGTAGCGGCTGACCAGGTACGAACGGATCTGCGCTGCGCTCTGCCCTGCGTTGAGCCGGGTCGCGATATCTGAGCGGATCGCCTTGGCCGCGAAGACCTGCGACTCCGCCGCGGTTTCGCCTTGACAGCTCGGGCATCGCACCCCGGCGGCGATGGCCCGGGCCCGGTCGGCCAGGCTGCCCGGTGTCGAATTTCGGTGCGCGCCGATGGCCAAGGCAGTGGCGACAACGACGGCGATGATCAGCCAAGGCGCGCCCTTGCGGACCGTGTTGAGGGTGTTGTTGCGTTTCACAGGTTCCGGGCCTTGGCGTTTGCGACCAGGGCGTCGAGGCCCGCGGTGGTGGAGGCACCGACGATCTTGGCCACGATGATCCCGTTGGGGTCGACCAGGTACGTCTCGGGGATCCCGGCGACGCCGTAGCTGAGGGCGGTCTGACCGGCCGGGTCCTCCACCGCAGGCCATATCCCGCCACGGGTGCGCAGGAACGTCCCGACGTTGGCGACGCTGTCGTTATAGACCACCATGACCAGTTGCACGTCACCGCTGCGACGGTGCTCAACAGCAAACGCAGCGAGGTGGGGCTGTTCCTGCTGGCAGGGGACGCACCAGGTGGCGAAAAAGTTGACCAGAGCCCACCGTCCTCGCAGCCCGCTGAGCGACGAAAACCCATAAGGGGTCACCGACGGCCCGGCCACCGGAGGGGCAGGGTGGCCGATGAGCGTGCTGCGAACATCCTGGTTCGCGGAGTGTCGCCCGGCGAGCACGGTTACCAGGACCGCAGCGATGAGCCCGACAGCCAAGGCCGTCCACCTGACGCGATGGCGACGGGAGGCCGAGGGTGGGTCGCCTCGGGGTTGGCGCTCGTCGTCTTCGGCCTCTTGTTGCGGCCGACCGGGCGTTTGTCGCCTCGACGAGACCGGGCTCCACCCGGTCGGTTTGTTCCACGGCTAACTCCCTGAGGGTCGGGATGGGTAGGTAAAGGTGTCGG
>JALZAH010000543.1 GCA_030948425.1 Actinomycetota bacterium | reverse complement strand
GGCCAGAAGATCCGCAACATCGAGCGCGATCCCCGGGTTGCCCTCTCGGTCGAGGCCGAGGGTCGCAACGAGATGGGCTTGGACAAGTACCTCCTCGTCCACGGCACGGCCCGCCTCACCGAAGGCGGTGCGGCCGACCTCCTCCAACGACTGGCCGAGGTCTACATGGGCCCCGGGGTGAAGTTCCCCCCGTTCGACAACCCGCCCCCCGGGCGGGTCATCCACATCAGCGCCGCACGGGTCGGTGGGGTCGGCCCCTGGGCCGAGACGAACTGAACAGGGAGCACCGGTGCGCGTCGGCATTCACGTGATGAGCTTCACCTGGCCCGGACAGCCGGCGTCGATCGCCCCCACGTTGGCGGCCACCGCCAGGGCGGCCGAGGACGCCGGGGTGTCGTGGCTGTCGCTGATGGACCACTGGTTCCAGATGGAGAACGTCGCTCCGGCCGACGACCCCATGCTCGAGGGCTACACATCGCTCGGCTTCCTCGCCGGCCAGACCGAGAGGATCACCCTCGGGCTCCTCGTCACCGGGGTCACCTACCGTCATCCCGGCCTGCTGGCCAAGATCGTCACCACCCTCGATGTGCTGTCCGGGGGGCGGGCCCAACTCGGCATCGGCGCCGCCTGGTACGACCGCGAGCATGCCGCACTCGGGGTGCCGTTCCCGCCGCTGGCCGAGCGCTTCGAACGCCTCGACGAGACCCTGCAGATCTGCCTGCAGATGTGGAGCGACGACAATGGCTCCTTCGAGGGTCGTCACTACCAGTTGGCCGAGACACTGTGTTCGCCGCCGCCCATCCGGTCGCCACACCCGCCGATCCTCATCGGAGGGAGCGGCGAGAAGAAGACCCTGCGGCTGGTGGCCCGCTACGCCGACGCCTGCAACCTCTTCGCCACCGGTCCCGACGAAGTAGCCCACAAGCTCGACGTCCTGCGAGGTCATTGCGACACCGAGAACCGTGAGTACGCCACGATCGAGAAGACGATCATGATGGTAGGCAATCCCAACGACGACCCGGATGCGTTCGTCACCGAGATGGCCCGTTATGCCCGCCTCGGCATCGACGCCGTGGCCGTGATGCCCGTCGGCGACCCGGTGGAGTTCACGACCGAGCTCGGTCGCCACGTCGTCCCCCGCTTGGCCGATCTCGACGCCGGCTGACCCAGGCGAGGGCCGCACCCGGCGTCCCGCCGGTACAATTGCCGTCAATATCGTCTGGGATGGGGGACTCGAGATGGCCGACAGGGCTCAGCGGAAACTTGGCGTTCGGTTGGCACTGATGGTGGTGGCGGGGGTGGTGGCCTCGACCGTCGTCGGAGTCGGTCCTGCGTCGGCCAGCGTCGGTGCGTCGGCGTCGTTCACCGTGCCGACCGGCGCCAGCGTCGGTAGCACCAACCTGAACGGCTCGATCACCATGACCAACCAGAACACGCCTCCGAACCAGTCGGAGTCCAACACGGTCAACGAGATCAAGTTCGCGCCGTCCTGCGGCGCCGCCGGCACCGTCGCCAACCCGTGCCCGACGCCGGATCCCGGCGTGTTCTCGATCAACGCCTCGGCCAGCGGGGCGGCGGGCACCGCCTGCGCCGGACAGACGTTCTCGGTGTCGGCTCCCGACGCGTCGGGGATCTTCACCTTTTCCCCCAACAGCCCCGTCGTGCTGGCCCCGCCCGGTGGCCCGGGCCTCAGTTCATGCACGGTCAACTTCTTGCTGAACGTCCTCAAGGTGCCCACCATCGACGTCAGCCCGTCGCCCGGGGTTCAGACCGACTCCAACCTGCGCGTCAAGGAGACGAGCAACGTCTCCATGCTCACGCCGACCGTCGTGGTGTCGCAGATCATCGCCGTGAACAGGGGCGTTCTCGGTTTCCAGACCCAGGCATCGCCGTCGGTGCCGGTGGGCGGCACCATCTCCGATACGGCCACGCTGACCAAGGTGCCGGGAACGCCGACCGTCACCGGCACCGTCACCTTCAGCGTCTTCGCGCCCGGCGACCCGACGTGCGCCGGCCCGCCGTTGGCTCAGTCCACCATCGCCGTGGCGGCCAACGGCACGGCGGCCTCGACCCCGGTGACGGCCACCCAGGCGGGCGTCTTTCGCTTCGTGGCG
>JALZAH010000482.1 GCA_030948425.1 Actinomycetota bacterium | reverse complement strand
GCCGAGGTGGGTACGGTGGCGGCGGTGGAGCTGGTCACCGTTGGTCAGCGCCGTGGGTTGGGGCTGACCCCGGCAGGGGAGCGAAGGTTCGCACTGGCGGTGGACACGGATTCGGCAACGGTGACGGTCGGTTCGAATGATGATCTGGCTGTGGGCGCCCTGGAGATCGGCGACGTCGGCTGGGTCGACGACGAGCCGGCGCCAGGCAGCGAGGTCACCGTGCAGGTCAGCGCCCACGGACCGCCCGTCCCCGGGGTCTGGGAAGGGTTGGGCAACGACGCCGCCGGTGGTCTCGTCCCCCACCTGCGGCGGATCCGCCTGGGTCGGCCGATCCGCAAGGTGGCGGCTGGTCAGAGTGTCGTTGTCTACGCCGGCGACCGTGTCCTCGGTGGGGGCACGGCTCGCTGATGGCCCGAGATCCGGCCATGTCAGACTTTCACGCCGTTCTCACAGATCCCTCATCACCGACGAGCACCCTGAACCAATGCACATCGGACTGCCGACCTTCGACCATCGCCGGCCACAGCGGTCCTGAGCGCGCGTGCGACAAGCCCTACCCCGACCATGCAGATGTCAACGGGGGCCGTCAGCTCCGGCCAGAGCTACGTCACCAGCCTGATCAACGCGACGATGGCCAGCCCCGAGTGGGATTCCACGGCCATCTTCTTGTCCTGGGACGACTGGGGAGGTTTCTCCGACCACGTGACGACGCCGGCGGTCGATGAGAACGGCTATGGGCTGCGGGTGCCAGCCATGGTGATCAGCCCGTACGCCAAGGCCGGCTACATCGATCATCAGACCCTGAGCTTCGACGCCTACGACAAGTTCATCGAGGACGATTTCCTGCACGGGCAGCGCATCGATCCCCGCACCGACGGTCGTCCCGATCCGCGCCCCGACGTCCGCGAGAACGTCAAGATCCTGGGCGACGTGGCCGCCGACTTCAACTTCGCTCAGCCGCCGAGACCACCGACCATGCTTCCCGTCCACCCCCACACGACCCTCACCGGCACGCCCGCCTCCGACCACCTCTCCCCCGCCAAGACGCCTGACACCGAGGACTGACCCGAACCGGACCGGCGTCGTCCGGGGATAGGTTCGGTCCATGAGCACCACCGAGCAGCGCATGCCGTTCGTCGCCGGCTCACTCGCCGGAAAACCTGTTCGGCGAGTCGAGGATGGCGCACTGTTGACTGGGCGCGGCACCTACGTCGACAACCTGCGGGTCCCCGGTGAGCTGCGGGCCACGTTCGTGCGGTCACCGTTCGCCCATGCCGAGATTCGCTCGGTGGATATCGCAGCCGCCGCCCGGATGCCTGGCGTGATCGCCGTCTACACCGCCGAGACCCTCGATGTGCCGGCCTGGGCCGGCATGGTGCAGCTCCACCCGGACGTGGTCCGGCCGCCCCTGGCTGCCGGCCGGGTCAATTTCGTCGGCGACACCGTGGCCGTGGTCATCTCTGAGTCGGCGGCGCAGGGCGTGGACGCCGCCGAGCTCGTCGAGGTCGACTACCACCCTCTGCCGGCGGCGGTGGACATGGAAGCCGCCCTGGAGCCCGGCGCGCCCCTCCAGTTCGCCAAGGTCCCCGGCAACCTGGTCGCCGGCACCCGCGACGCCGCGGGTGCCTCGGTGCTCGACGAGGCCGACGTTGTCGTGCGCGGCCGTTTCGAGAACCAACGGGTGGCCGTGGTACCCATGGAGGGTTCGGCAGTCCTGGCCGTGCCCGGTGGCACCGGCGCAGCTGTCGAAGCCGGCACGAGCCCGGCCCACGATCTCACCGTGCACCTGGCGTGCCAGATGCCCCACGCCGCTCAGGCCCAGCTGGCCGGACTGTTCGACATCCCCCGCGAGCGCGTGCGGGTGGTGACCCCCGATGTGGGTGGAGCCTTCGGCGCCAAGCATCTCTGCGCCGAGGCCATCGTCGCCGTCGCCGCCGCCCGGGTGCTCGGTCGGCCTGTCCGTTGGGTGGAGACCCGCTCCGAGAACATGGTGTCCATGCCGCACGGGCGCGGGCAGGTCCAATACATCGAGCTCGGGCTCAAACGCGACGGGACCATCGTCGGCCTGCACTGTCGAATCATCGGCGACGCCGGGGCGTACGCCGGCTTCGGCGGGATGCTGCCCGGCATGATGACCCGGATGATGGCGTCGGGGGTCTACAAGATCCCCAGGATCTCCTTCGACGTGGCCGTGGCCCTGACCAACACGACGACCATGGGTGCCTACCGCGGGGCCGGTCGCCCCGAGGCGGCGGCTTTCGTGGAGCGCATCATGGACCTGGCCGCCGACGAGCTCAACATGGACCCGGCGGAGCTGCGGAGGCGCAACCTGATCGGGGCGGGCGACTTTCCCCACACCACCGTCACCGGCGCCCACTACGACAGCGGTGATTACGCGGCGGCGTTGGCCGAAGCGCTGCGCCTGTCCGACTACGACGACCTGCGGGCCGAGCAGGTGCACCGTCGCCAGAACCAGGACCGCCTGCAGCTGGGGATCGGCCTCTCCGTGTACGTGGAGATCACCGGGTCGGGCGGCAGCGAGTACG
>JALZAH010000463.1 GCA_030948425.1 Actinomycetota bacterium | reverse complement strand
AGCGCCGACGACGTGGCACAATCGTAGCCATGAGCACGGAATCGTTGCGCAGTGTCAAGGACAGGTTCTCCGAGTTCGTGGAGCGGGTCGATCGCCACCACGAGCGCGTCGTGGTCACCCGCAACGGCCGGCCGGCCGCTGTGCTGGTCAGCCCCGCCGACCTCGCCTCGCTCGAGGAGACTCTCGACGTCCTCTCCGACGCCGACGCCATGGCCGAGGTTGCCCACGCCGATGAGGCACTGGCCGCAGGCGACGTCGTCGCCGGCGTCGACGCCGTGCGGGAGCTCCGTCGCCGGGGTTGAGCGCCGGCGGCTACGACCTCGTCGTGGCCGGCCCGGTGGCCCGGGCCATCGCCGATCGGCTTCCCGAGACGGTGGCCATCGCCGTGATCGAGTTCCTCACCGGCCCGTTGGTCGAAGAACCGCACCGCGTCGGCACGCCGCTGCGGCGCGAGCTCGTCGGTCTGCACTCCGCCCGGCGGGGCACCTTTCGCATCCTCTATCGCATCGACGATGAGGGCCGTGTCGTCACCGTGGTGCGCGTCGAGCACCGCGCCGACGTCTATCGACTCCGCTGACCCGGACCGGCGTTCCCTCGCCACTGGATGACATCCATCGTCATGGCGCTGACCAGTCCTTCGCCCGACGCCGGGCGACAACCCTGGGGGAATGGGCCTGACGCTCGGGTCGCTGTCACCAGGGGCAAGGTAGAGCCCTGATGAGTGCCGACTTCAGGCGGAGTCGGCACTCAATGTCCCGTCCCGGCCCTACGAACGGGCGGCGGGGCGTCGGTTGGACCCTCAGGCGTGCGAAGTGCCGCTCCCACCCTTCGATGAGGAACATTCGGGTCCTCCAGTGTTCCCCCGCCCTCGTGGCGAACGCCGACTGCGGCACCTGGCTTGGCGATCGCCAGTAGCGGGGTCCTCGCGTTCCCCAGTTGGAGCGAGAGCACGTCGGCCGATTGCTTTAGTTTAGACGGAGCCGGTTGATGCTTAGTGCAGTTGCCGCTGACCACCTACAGCCTTGAAGTTGAGGCCCCACCATTGGGGGTGGGGTCGGCGTCGGTGCGCTTTCCTCATCGCCTTCGTTTGGTGGTCGACGGGCCTCACCCGAGGGATCGGATCAGCGTGACCGTGCCGTCGGGGCGAACCTGGTAGATGTCCTGGGCGCCCGGCTTCTCGCAATCGGTGATGGTCACCTTGTAGCGGGCATTGGTGGAGGTGGGGAAGGTCAGCGTGCCCGAGGTCGAGCCCGAGCTGCAGCTCTGGGACGACAAGGCGGTGAGGGCACGGCCCGCGGTGGCGACCACACGGATGGAGCGGAGCCCACCCGGGGCGGTGGCGGCACACGTCATGATGGGTTGTCCGCCGCCGGTGGTGCCCGGTGTGCACACCAGCGTGGAGCCGGCGCCGGCGGCGGCGGAGATGTCAACTACCGCGCCCTGGCCGGACAGGTTGTCGCCCACGGCCACACAAGTGGTGGAGCTGGTACAGGCGATGCCGGGGAGGTTGTTCATGTCAGGGATCGTCTGGGCAGTGCCGGGGGTGCCATTGACGATGGGCTCCACCACGTCGGCGGTGTCACCGAAGCCCACCGTGTAGCAGAGGGTGGCGCTGGAGCAGGCGATCGCCTGGGCGAGGGCGACGCCGGGGAGGAGCTTGGGGGTGCCGGGGGTGCCGTTGACGATTGACACCACCACGGGACCGGGGAAGATCGAGCGGTCGCCGCGGCCGACCGCCTCACAGGTGGATGTGCCGGGCAGGCAGGCGATCGAAAGGAGCTCGCCGGCGCCGGGGACCACCTGGGCGGGGCCCGGGGTCCCGTTGGTGATGGACGTCAGGACGCCCTGGTTGATGCCGGTATCAGGGTCGTTCTGCACGCCGACGCCTACACACGTCGAGGCGCTGTAACAGGCAACGCCGTTGAGGAAGTTGAACCCGGGGGCGGCAACAGGGGCGCCGGGCACGCCGTTCGTAATGAGTACCACGCCGGCGCTGCCATCGGATCTCCCACCGACAGCCACGCAGGTGGTGGGACTCGAACACGCCACGCCTGAGAAATACTGGGTTCCCGATACCACCTGGGCGGCACCGGCGGTTCCGTTGGTGATGACCACCACTACGCCGACCGAGTTCCCGCTGACGATACCCCCACCCACGACCACACAGGTGGTGGCGCTGGGGCAGGCCACGCCGACGAGCGAAGTGGTGTTCGGGATCACCTGGGCTGCTCCGGGGACGCCGTTGGTGATGGGCACCACCACGCCGATGCTTTGATCCGCGTTCGGGGCGGCACCCACCGCCACACAGGCCGTCGAGCTCGAACAGGCCACCCCCCGGAGTATCGTCGTTCCCGCGACCGGTTGGGCAGGCGTGACCGTCGTAGCCATAGCCGATGCCGGGGAGGCTGCCAGCACGGCAAGGGGGGTCAGGGCTGCGCTCAGGGCCACGGCGGCCCAGCGCCGGACGAATGCCGGCTTACGGCTGCGCCGTGTCCCCCGGGAGGTGCTTCGGCACTGGTCGGCAGCGGAACGCGGCCCTTGGTCGTGGGCTGTCGCCATGTTCGGATCCCCTCGTCAGCGGGCCACGCCTACGACCCGAATCCCAATCACCAGCTAAGTACGCCGCCGGAGCAGCGTCAAGTCGCCCCCGGTCACTTCCCCCCATGGCTGTCGACTCCCCGCCGAAACCGACCACTCCAGCGGGGATGGTCACCGACGGACGGCCCCGCCAGTTTGCCCCTGGTGGTATCGACCCGAGCACTGGGCCGAATGTGAATGGGAGGCCCCTTCGAGCGACGCGGGCAGTCTGGGCCACGCCGCTCGGCATTTCAGGAAGCCCTGGCGGGCTTCCGGCCCCATTGTGCTGGCGGCGAGGTGACCGGGCTGTCAAGGCTGCCCCTTCGGGCGGGCCTACGGCCGGCCTTGACTGCCCTGCCCTCTTGGATGTGCCGATGTCGAAGGGCTGTTCTTTGACGCGCAGAAAGCATCGTGGCCGTGTGATGCCCGCCAAGAACTCGCGGGTCTTCTAACGTGGCGAACGTGAGTTCGCAGGTTCTACCCACCGCTCCCCCGCCGCTGCCGGCGCTCGAGGCCCTGGTCAACGAGGCCCGCGCCTACCTGGCTGCCGCCGAGGCCGAGTCCACCAGACGCAACTACGCCACCGACTGGCGGGCCTTCGTGGCCTGGTGCGCCGTCCACGGCGTCGAGTCCCTGCCCGCCGATCCCGAGGTGGTGGCGCTGTACCTCACCGACTACGCCCGTGCCCACAAGGCCTCCACCGTGGTGCGCCGGGCTATCGGCATCGCCAAGGCCCACCGTCGAGGCGGTTTCCTCTCCCCCACCGAACACGAAAGCGTGCGCCTGGTGCTCGCCGGCATCCGTCGGTCCAAGGGCATGGCCCCTGAGCAGAAGGCGCCACTGCTCACCGACGACATCCTCGCCCTGGTGGCCACGTGTGATCCGGACTCCCTCGCCGGGGCTCGGGACCGGGCGTTGCTGTTGGTCGGGTTCATGGGGGCCTTCCGGCGCTCGGAGCTGGCCGGCC
>JALZAH010000578.1 GCA_030948425.1 Actinomycetota bacterium | reverse complement strand
CCCGTGGGGCGAGGCGGACGTGCACCTCGCCGTCCGGGGCGCCCACCAGGTCGGGAACGCCCTCGCCGCAGTGGCGGCGGCCCTGGCCTGCGACGTGCCCCTCGACGCCGCCGCCGACGGTCTCGGCCGGGCCACCCTGTCCCCTCTGCGGATGGACCTGCGCCGCGCCCGCACCGGCGCCCTGGTACTGAACGACGCCTACAACGCCAACCCCACCTCGATGGCCGCCGCCCTCCGCTCCCTGGCCGCCCTGCCCGGCGCTGGCCGCCGGGTGGCGCTGCTGGGACCGATGACCGAGCTGGCCGACCCGTTCACCGCCCACGCCGAGATCGCCGCTCTCGCCTCCTCCCTCGACATCGAGCTGGTCCCCACCGCCACCGACCTCTACGGCTGCGCCGCGGTCGACGACCCCGTTGCTGCCGTCGGACCCGTCGGACCCGGCGACGCCGTCCTGGTGAAGGCCAGCCGTGCCGCTCGGCTGGAACGATTCGCCGAGCAGTTGCTGGCCTCAGCGCCCTGACGACCATGCCCCCGTTGGAACGGGGTCGTTGGCCAGGTGGAAGGCCCGGCGATGGAGCAGCGAGGCCGCCACCTACAGCTACCGGTTGCGAGCTACACGGGCGGCGAAGGCGAAGGGTCGGAGGGGATCTGACAGCAGGGCCAAGGGCTCCCAGCTGACCGATCGGGACCGTGACGTCGGACTCGATCGGACACCTCCAGACGGCGACGCCCACCACGACCTCAGGTGCCATCGGATGCTCGTGCCGATCCGGTCGCGGCTGCGGTCGCGCCATGGAACACCAGCGCCACGACCCGTGAAGGGCCTCCCGACCCACAGAGATCCCGTGCTCGCAGGCCGGATCGGTCAGGCGACCTGGATGGTGAGGGTGCGCACGCGTGCTCGTATGGCGGCCCGGTCGAGCGGGTCGATCCGGGGGCGGGGTGGGGGCATCGGCCATGGCGGTGACGGCGGTGGTCGTTGGAGGGTGCGGCCGTCCGGGCCGGTGAACAGCAGGCCGCCGTCGTCGACGCGTTGCAGGTGCCAGCCGGCGTCGTGGATCCGGTGGTGGTGGTGCGAGCACAGCAGCGTGAGATTCGACAGGTCGGTGCGGCCTTGGTGCTCCCACCACACGATGTGGTGGGCCTGGCACCACGACGGCGGCCGGTCACAGCCGGGCCAGGTGCAACCACCGTCCCGGAGGCGCAACGCCCGCCACTGGTCGGCGGTGGCGGTGCGGGCCGTGCGGCCCAGGTCGACCACCGCACCGTCAGGGCCGGTGAGGACCCGGGCCACGTCGGCGTCACACGCCAGCCGGCGGGCGGCCTCGGCGGTGAGCACCCCACCGCCGTCCAGGGTGGCCGGACGGTCGGCCCGGGCCTCCAGGGTGGGCAGGTCGATGAGGACGTTGATCAGCGGCCGGGCGCCCCGGCGAGCAGGATCGGCGGCGGTGGCCAGCCGGGCCATGACCACCAGCGCCTCGGCCCGCAGCCGGGGACGGGTCACCACCGGTGGCCGGGTCCGGTCGTCGCCCGTCCCGGCCCGCTCGGCCCGCCACAGCTGATCGGTGAGCTGATCGAGCACCGACCCGAACACCGCCCCGCCCTCGGCGTCCAACGTGCCGGCCAAGTGGGTGGTCCCATCCGACGCCGCCGTCACCCGCAGCCGGCCCTCCGGCTCGGCCGGCTCCGGCCCGTCGTGGTCGGCCAGCCGCTGCCACCAGCGGGCCAGCTTGCGGGTCTCGTCGACCCCCAGCCGGCCGACGGCGTCGACCAGCACCTGCTGGTCCGCCACGAACTTCTCCTCGGTCCGGGAGGTGACCACCGCCGCCAGCACCTCGGCCTTGGCCACCGGCAGGCTCCCGTCGGCGACCGCCGCGGCCACCACCGGCGCCGACGCCACCACCCGGGCCGTGCGCAGCACCTCAGCCGCCTCGGCCCGGGACAGGGTGCACCGGTCGGCCAGCCAGCACCGGCCGCTGTACGCCCCGTCAGCCGCCCACGCCTCCCGCCGGTCCCACTCCGCGGCCACCGCCAGCTGATGCGCCCTTGCCGCGTTCACCGCCGCCGACGCCTCCCGCAGCGCCTCCGACAGCTCGTCGCCGGTCAACCCGGGAAGTTCAGCAAGCGAGGGAACACATGTTCGATCGTACCAGATCCGGAAGGCCGTGGCAATGAACATCACGGCCTTTTCACAGGAAACAGCACATCCCCCGAAACTCTTGTTCAGCGACTCGGCTGCTATGGCACGGATGGCCGCCCCTGATCGCATGAGAACGCCCCAATGGCCCAGCCTCTTCGGCCGGAGTTGCAGCCGTAGCCATCTGCGCCTCGACCTCGATACCGCCGCATGAAGCCCAGCCTCTTCGGCCGGGAGGAGGAGGTCCTCCAAGGTGCGGGCGGCGCCGACCATCAGCGCCGCAATGGGGCCCAGCCTCTTCGGCCGGGAGGAGCCTGGCGGGAGTCTGGCGGAGGGCTGACAGAGGCCTCGCCGCAATGGAGCCCAGCCTCTTCGGCCGGGAGGAGGGGACTTCTTCCGGAAGGCCATGCGGATGCCGCCCCGGTGTTGAGCGCCGCGCTGGTTGGGGACGCGGCGGCGTTGTAGCGACGCGCCCTAGGCAGCCATGACCTACTCCATCGACATCGACGTGGAC
>JALZAH010000450.1 GCA_030948425.1 Actinomycetota bacterium | reverse complement strand
CTCCCACCCGGTGTACGCCACCATGTTCGCCGTCAGCCACCAGCCCATACCGGCGTGCATCGATGAGTTCACCATGTACGTCGGCGGCGAGGTCCGCTGCGCCGCCTATGGGGCGTCGGGCAGCGAGGAGCTGGGGGTCAACGCCGTGGAGGCCCTCCAGGACCGGGGCGCGGCCCTGCTTGCCAACCACGGCATCGTGGCCGTAGGCCCCAGCCCGGCCAAGGTCCTCCACATCATCGCTCTGGTGGAACGCACCGCCCACATCGCCTGGGGGGCCCGGGCCCTGGGCGGACCGATACCGTTGCCCGCCAAGGTCAACACCGACTTCGCCGGCGTCTACTCGCTGATGCGCATGCTCCCCTGAGCGGTGGGCGGCGCCCATGCCGGCGCCGGCGCCGGGAGCTCCGCCTTGACCACCTTCCCGGTGGCGTTGCGGGGCAGATGGTCCACGACGGTGATGCGTCGCGGCACCTTGTAGTCGCTGAGTCGGGCGGCGGCGAAGCGACCGATGTCGGAGGCGGCCGAGGCGCCGTCGGGCCCGCCCCGGCCCAGCACGACCCAGGCGGCCACGTCCTCACCGAGGATGGGATGGTCGACCCCGGCCACCACCGCCTCGGCGACGGCCGGATGCTCGTAGAGCACGGCTTCGACGTCGGCGGCGTGCACGTTGTGACCGCCCCGGATGATGACCTCCTTGGCCCGGCCGACGACGTAGACGTAGCCATCGGCGTCGATCCGAGCCAGATCCCCGGTGTGCAGACCGTCGGTGCGCCACGCGGAGGCGGTGGCGTCGGGGTCGCGGTAGTACTCCCTCGGTCTCCCCGGTAGACGGATGACGAGCTCGCCGACCTGGTCGGCGCCGAGCCGCCCACCGTGGTCGTCGACGGTGAAGAACTCGGCCGGCGGCAGGGGCCGGCCGACCGAACCCGACCGGGCGGCGGCCTCCTCCTTGGGGAGCACGGTGTAGGCCGGTCCCGCCTCGGTCATTCCGTAGGCGTTGGACACGGCGGCGGCTGGCATGGCCTCAGCCAGGCGGCGCTGGGTGACCGGGGCGAGGGGGGCGGAGCCCACGGCGCACAGGCCGATGCTGGAGAGGTCCGCGGTTGCGAACGCCGGGTGGGCCAGGAGCAACTCAACCATGGCTGGGACCAGGAACACCATGGCCGGTCGTCGCTCGGCCACCACATCGAGCCACACCCCGGCGTCGAAGCGGGGCAGGTACAGGGCGGTCATGCCCAGCTTCATCGGGTTGTCGATGGCGGTGAGGCCGGCGAAGGTGAACAGCGGCGAGCACGACAGCCACCCGACGCCACTCCACCCGGGGAGCCCGGTGGGGATGAGCGAGGCATTCCCGTAGCGAACGACGACCCCCTTGGGCCGCCCCGTGGTGCCCGACGTGTAGACGATGTCGGCCAGGTCGTCCTCGCCGACGGGCACCTCGACGGGCTCGCCGGTGCCCGAGGCCAACAGCTCGTCCCACCGCGTGCGCCCGGGCGTCGTGGGCTGCCCGTGGGCTGGGCCAACTTCGACGATCAGGGGAATGAGCGCCCCGGCCGGGCCCCTTTCCCCGGTGGGTGCCTCCCCCGCTGTCGCGTCCCACACATCCAGCAACCCCCGGGAGGCGATGAGTGCCGCCACCCCGGCGTGGGCCAGGATGCCGGCGGCCTCGGCGGGCACCGAGCGGGTGTTGACAGGCACGGCGACCGCCCCCGCCCGGTGGATGGCGACGTAGGCCGCCACCCAAGCTGTCGCTGCCGTCCCCGGCAGGTACAGGCCCACCCGGTCACCCTTGGCCACGCCCGCCGCCTGCAGACCGGCGGCGGCCCGATCGGCGGTCGCCGACCACGCCGAGAAGGACAACTCGTCACCCGAGCTCACCTCGACGAAGCCGATCTCGGCGCCGACGTGGTCGGCCATCAAGCGGAGCTGGTCGCTCAGGACGGGAGGTCCCGACCGTTCGAGGTCCGGTGCTCGACGGCCTCCCCGTCGTCGCGCGAGTGCTCCTGGCGCTCGTCGGAGTCAGCCAGGATGGCCTCGGCCTGGGAGTCGGGGGCGTCGCTGCCCGCAGCTCGCTCCTCGGGGCCCAGCTCGCTGGCCCGCTCGTGTCTCCGTCGATCGTCGCTGCTGTCCGGCACCCTTCTGACGGTACCGGGCCGGGCGGAGGTCGTGGCCGGCGTTGCCACCCGTCGCTTCGAGCGGCGTCGATCACGTCGTCGAGCCGGCAGCTCGGGTCCCACAGCAGCGGTCTGACATTGACCATGGAGGCCGGCGCGGCGCTTCCTGACGCCGACGCCGAGAGGCGGGTCGATCGGGTCGAGGGCGCCCGGGTCGAAGCTGAAGACGGCGGTCACAGACTGGGCGATGGCCCGGGACAGCGCAGGACCCGGCGGCCGTCCAGCCGGACCCACATCCCGTCATGCATGGCACCGAGAGGACCCCGGTCCCAGCACTGGTGATCAGGCCGTGGAGCCGGTGGCGCCGGGGGCGGTCCGAGGGAGTCCCGGTGCCCCTCACCGTTGCTGTCGGCGTCGATGCCCCAGCGCCCAGCCGGCAAGAATCCCGCCATGGCCTACACCCATCTCCTCTACTTGCACGACGCCTACCTCCAGACATTCTCCGCGACCGTCGACGCCATCGACGACGACCGGGTCGATCTACGATCGAACCGCCTTCTACCCGACCGGCGGAGGTCAACGCCATGACACCGGCTTCCTTGGACACCTGGAGGTGACCGACGTCGCCAAGGTAGGAGGCGTGGTGTGGCACCGGGTGGTCGGCGGGACCCCGCCGGCCGTTGGCTCCCACGTCGACGGTCACGTGGCCTGGGAACGTCGTCACGCCCTGATGCGCACCCACACGGCCCTGCACGTGCTGTGCGGGGTCATCTGGAACGACTGGGCGACGGCGGTGACCGGTGGCAACATGGAACCGCCCGCATGGACTTCGAGTTCGACCCCTTGCCGGAAGCCTTCGGCACTCCGGTGGAGGACGCCGTCAATGCCGAGTTGATCGCCGCCCGACCCATCGTCGTCTCCTTCCTGCCCCGAGCGACGGCCGTGGTCGACGAGGGCCTGATCCGCACCAAGGTCAGCCTCGTTCCCGACGCCGTGGCCGAGGTCCGGGTGGGCGACATCGTCGGTCTCGACGAGCAGGCCGACGGCGGTACCCACGTCCGCTCGACCGACGCGGTCGGCCGGGTCCGGGTCGTCAAGACCGAGTCCAAGGGCAAGGGCTACAAGCGCCTCCGCCTCCAGATACTCGACGCCTGAGCACCGGTCTCCAACCCGGAGACTTCGACGCTCGGGCCGGCGCCCTCAATCGTCACGGTGGCGTCTCCCGGCGCACCTCCCGAGGGTCCTTGTCCTCGCGCAGGCCGTCGAAGCTCGGGTGACGAAGGCGGCCATCAGAGGTCCACTCGGTGAACGATACTGCAGCCACCAGGTCGGGGCGGCTCCAGTGGGATCCCTTGACCCGCACGGTGTCGGCGAACGGCGAAGCGTCGACCCCCAGATCGTCGAGGCGCGCCCGCAGGGCCCGCAACTCCTGATCGTTGAAACCGGTGCCGACCTTGCCTGCGTAGCGCAAGTCACCGTCGTCGTAGTAGCCGAGGAGCAGGGCGCCGAGCCCGCTGCGGCTGCCCGACGGATCCGTCCAGCCGCCGACCACGAGCTCCTGGCTGGCCGAGCACTTCAGCTTCCGCCAGTCACCGGAACGGCCCGGTCGGTAGGTGGAGTCGAGCCGCTTGGCCACCAAGCCCTCCCACCCGGAGCGACAGGCGCCAGCAAGGAGCCGGTCGGGGGCACCCTCCAATGCGTCGACCGTGCGGACGACGCCGGGCACACCTTCGAGGGCCTGGGCCAGGAGCCTCTTGCGGTCCGCCAGCGGCAGGCCGGTGGTGTCCCGGCCGAGGAGCTGGACCAGATCGAAGGCGCAGTACACCGCGGCGGCACCTGTTCCCCGCTGCAGCAGGCCGAAGCTCGTCCGCTCCCCGTCGAAGGCAACGATCTCGCCGTCGATGGTGAACGTCCTCGGCGCCAGGTTCCGCAGGGCGCGGACCACATCGGGGAAGCGATGGGTGAAGCGTTGGTGGTTGCGTGACCACAGCTCCACGTCGTTGCCGTTGCGAACCGCGATGGTGCGTAGGCCGTCCAGCTTGCGCTCGTAGACCCAATCGGTGCGCCGACCCGACGACCGCAGGTCGTCGACCTTGGTCGCCTGGGCCAGCATCGGCGGCTGCCAGGTAGCCCGGTCGGCCGTCCACTGGGCCACGTCCTCGGGGTGGGTGGCGACATCGTCGATGCTGCGTCCGGTCATGGCTGAGTTGGGTTCATCGGCGACGATGTCTCGGGTCGTGTCAGACTGCTCATCGTTGCGCTTTACAAG
>JALZAH010000415.1 GCA_030948425.1 Actinomycetota bacterium | reverse complement strand
GGTCTCAATCGCCGCCTGACACCACCAGTCGAGGAGCCACCCGACTAGCTCGCCGGCGCGCCCGGTCTACGGCACCAGGTGGCCTGGCATGGGCTAACAGCGATTCGAGACCGCAAACGAACCGTCGCGCGCCCATAACATCATCCCGTACGACCGGCCCGAGCTACAGCGAGGGGTTTTCGACCACGTTTCGCGCCGGCCCCGCCCTCGTAGCTCAGCTGGACAGAGCATCGGACTTCTAATCCGACGGTCGCAGGTTCGAATCCTGCCGGGGGCGCTATTGTGATGTCGCGAGACATCGGCAAGGACCGAACCTGCGGTGCGGGTCGGTCCTTGTTCATTTTTGGGGTTGGTAGTCGCGGTCGGGGTTGAGGGTCAGGCGGCGTAGGAGCTCACCGGTGGTGGTGTCGATGATGCGGATGTCGAGATCATTGACGAGCAGGGTGACGGGAGTGTCGGCGTGGGCGCGGCCGACGCCGATGTGGTGGAGGCGACCGGCCCGTCGGAGGGTGACGGCGCCGGTCTTGTCGATGCGGTCGCGTCGAACCCGGTGGTGGCCGTCGGTGACGGTGCCGATGGGTCCAGCCTTGGGGAGCAGCTGGTAGGCGGCTGCTGGGGTGCGCCGATCGAGTGACCGGTGGGGTCGGCGCTGGTTGTACTCGTCGACGAACTGGTCGAGCTGCTGTTGGAGCTGGTGCAGGTCCTTGGCGGGTGGTTGCTGGCCGAGCCACCGTTTGAGGGTCTGCTGGAACCGTTCGACCTTTCCGCAGGTCGTCGGGTGGTTGGGTCGGGAGTGCTTCTGGATGATCCCGAGACCAGCCAGGGTGACCTCCAGAGCGTTGCGGCCGCCTCGACCGCCGGCGAAGCGGGTGGTGAACACCATGCCGTTGTCGGTCAGCACCGATGCGGGTAAGCCCTGGTCAGCGGCGGTGGCGGAGAACGTGTTGATCACGATCGGACCGGTGACGCGCCGGTGGGCGGTGACTGATAGGGCGTAGCGGGAGTGATCATCGAGCCAGGTCAGGATCTCGATGTCGCTGCCATCGGCGAGACGCCAGTGCGTGAAGTCGGACTGCCAGGTCTCGTTCGGGACCTCCGCCTCGAAACGGATGTAGGACGACCTGGGCCGCTTCTTCGGGTTCGGGGTTACGAGGCCGGCGGCGACGAGTCGGCGACGGATCGTCGAGATCGACACCTTCACTTGGTGGTGGGTCCACAGGTGCCAGGCGATCGTGTCCGGTCCAGCGTCGAGACCCTGGGCCGCCAGATCCCGGCGCAGGTTCACGATCAGCTCGACCACGGCGTCGTCGATCGCCGCCGGTGACCGGTGCGGGCGACGAGACCGGAGCTCCAACGCGGCGTCGCCCTCGACCCGGTATCGGGCCAGCAACCGCGACACATAGGACTCCGACACCCCGTACAGCCGAGCCGCCTCCGCCTGGCTCAGACCCTCCACGGTCACCGACACGATCACACCACGACGCTTCGACACCCAGCCACCGTGACCACCCAACGGCCTTGCCGATGTCCCGACTCACCCCTTGCCGATGTCCTGAACCATCACAGTAAGCCGATGCTGACCCAACCGCATTCGTCGTCACTATGGGTTCCGACAGAAGCGGCGGCCTTTGAACCCCACCACGGCGACCAGCGCGTGGACGTGGTGGTGGTCGGCGCCGGTCTGGCCGGCCTGACGACCGCAGTCCTGTTGGCTCGGACCGGGTGCCAGGTCGTTGTACTCGAAGGTGCCCGCGTTGGCAGTGGAACGACCGGGCGCACCACCGCCAAGGTGTCGGCGCTGCAAGGTCTGCGGTACCGCACGCTGGTGAAGCGCCACGGTTCGGACGCTGCCGCCCGGTACGCAGCGGCGCAAGTCGCCGGTCTGGCGTGGATGGCCGAGCAAGCCGCACGGGACGGCGTGGATTGTGCCTGGCAACGTCGGACGGCGTACACGTACGCCACCGATGCGGCGAGCGCTCGGCGGGTGGACGAAGAGCTCGCTGCCGCCCAGCAGGCGGACCTGCCGGTAGAGCGTCACCACGACGTCGGCCTCCCCTTCGCCGAGTTGGCGGTCGGCCTGCAAGATCAGGCCCAGTTCGACCCCTACCCGTACCTGTTGGCCATGGCTGAGGAGGTCCAGCGCACGCCCGGCTGCTCGGTGCATGAAGGCTCCCGGGTGGCCGCTGTGCATGGG
>JALZAH010000413.1 GCA_030948425.1 Actinomycetota bacterium | reverse complement strand
CACTACGGGTGTTCCCGAGGGCCGAATCGGACAGAAATTCTTTGTCGGCGTCGGGAAAGTTTTGGGCCACGTGTGGAGGCGTCGGTGACACTCGCCGCCGGCGGCGGGGCTAGACCCGGGCTGTAGGGATCCCACGAAGGTGGCGAGCGTGTACCTGTCGAAGGTGGCGAGAGCGCTATCCCGAAGTCACCGGCCGGGACGAATTGTTTGGCGAGTACCTCGATCTTGAGCTCAGGAAGTGCGGGCCTAGCTGACCTTGCGGCCTGCCGCCATCACGCCGCAGCAGCAGTGCCGGCCCTGTTCGAACCGGCCAACGACGGTCGTCCTACTCGCCAACTCTGTCGGCCCCATTTGCCAACCACTCGCCACTTTATCGGCGCATTCGCCATCTTCATCCGGACCCTACACGGGCCACCGAGGCCAACATTGCATTGTGGGCCAGGAAGGCAAGGCGGATGCCGTTTGGTCCGCCGCCAACCGTCTCACCTTCTCTGTGCTTTCTGATCAGGACTTCAATGAGGCCCTTGTCTTTCGACTCGGGGTTGTAGAGCTCGTCGCGGTAGAGACACATGACGGTGTCACTATCGGCTTCGATCGCGCCGGACTCTCTCAGGTCAGAGAGGATCGGTCGCTTGTCCTGGCGCTGGTCGACGTTGCGGTTGATCTGGGCCGCCACGAGCACGGGGACGTCGAGGTCCTTGGCCAGCAGCTTGAGCCCCCGGGAGAACTGAGCCACCTCGACCTGGCGGTTCTCCGCTCGGCCCGTCGAGGTCATCAACTGCAGGTAGTCCACCACGACTAGGCCGAGGTCGCCGTAGCGGGCCCGCACCCGACGACACCTGGCCCGCATGTGCAATAGGGTGCAGATACTCGTCTCGTCAATCACCAATGGCGAGCCGGCAAGGCGGCTCACCGCCGCGGTGATTCTGGGCCAGTCGTTCTCCTGGAGCTTTCCGGTGCGAAGCCGCCGTGAGTCGACGCGGGCCTGGGCGGCGAGGACGCGTTGGGTCAGGGCGCCCCTGGACATCTCGAGCGAGAAGAAGACGACGGGACGGCGGAGCGTCATGGCCACGTGGGTGGCGGCGCCGAGCACGAACGTGGTCTTGCAGTTCCCGGGTGCCGCGGCCACGACGTTGAGCGTCTGCGGCTGCAGGCCGAGGAGCACCCGGTCGACGTCGGGGTAGCCGAGGGGCACCCCGATGATGTCGCCGGCGCCGGCCTCGATGCGGGCCTCGATTCGGTCGAGCACCTCGTGCAACGCCACGTCGAAATCGGTCACCGACTCGCTGAGGCGGCGCTCGGCCACGGCGAAGACCAGCGTCTCGGCGTCGTCGAGCACTTTGTCGACGTCCTCGGGCAGGTCGTAGCCCATCTCGGCGATGGTCCCGGCGGCCAGGATCAACCGGCGCAGCAGCGAATGCTCGTGGATGATGCGGCCATAGCGGGCGGCGTTGCCGATCGCCGGGGTGCCGGCCTGGAGGGAGATGAGGATGGACGGGCCGCCGACGGAGTCGATGAGCCCGGCCCGGCGCAGGGTCTCGGCCACGGTGACGGGGTCGGCGGGCTGGCCGTCGGAGTACAGGGAGGTGATGGCGTCGAAGACATGGCCATGGGCTGGCTTGTAGAAGTCGGATGCCGCCAACTGGGCTTCGACGGCCGCGCCGATGGCTTCGGTGCTGAGAAGCATCGCCCCCAGCAGTGACTCTTCGGCTTGGAGGTTGTGCGGTGGAACCCGGGCGCCGGCCTGGCCTTGGTGACGGCGGCGGGCATCGTCGATCGACTGCGGCATCAGCGTTGCTCCTCGGCTGTGGTGGTGGCAATTCCCTGGCTGCGCCACACGATGGGCCGCCAGTAGGCGAGGGTGCCCTCCGATCGCAAGGCGGTGGTGGCCATCGACTCGCCCAGCAGGGCCCCGACATGGACGCCCACCGCGTCGTCCAGCAGTCGCAGCGCCCGCTCGTCGAGCGCCGCCACTGCGGCTAGGGCCTCTGCGTCAACCGGGTCCTCAACCTCGACCAGCACCGGAGGGGGAGGAGCCGGCTCGGGGTCGGGGGCTGAGCGGAAGTAGTAGGGGTCGCCGGCTTCCGCCTTGCGCAGCAGGATGGCGATGGGCGATCGCATGGGCGCACCGGAGCGCAGATCGACGGCCATCTGACGGGCGGCCGCCGTGACTTGCTCCGCGCTGTAGGGGCGGAGACTCTCCAGCACCCGCTGGGGGTCCGCGACACCAGGCAAGCCGAGGC
>JALZAH010000376.1 GCA_030948425.1 Actinomycetota bacterium | reverse complement strand
GGCGCCGCCGACCGACCGGGCGTTCGCGGCATGGGCCGTTGACAACCAGTCGTTGCAGGTGACCTTCGTCCTCCGTTCGAAGGCGACCACGGTCAGCTTTCCCCTGACCAGCCTGGGTCCGATCATCCGGCCGGCGGGGGCGCTCGGTCACTGATCGCCGGACCGCGCGACGCCGGTCGGGTTGCGTCGCTCTGCTCGATCGAAGCGGTGGCGGGCGCTTACGCTGCTCGCATGGCCAGGGAGCAACGATTCACCGATTCCGGCATCGAGGTCCATGCGCTGTACGAGCCCGGGGACCTCGACGGGTGGGACGCGGCCACCAAGCTCGGCGAGCCGGGATCGGCGCCGTTCACCAGAGGGATCTACCCGACGATGTACCGGGGCCGTCCGTGGACCATTCGCCAGTACTCCGGGTTTGGCAACGCCGAGTCGACCAACGAGCGTTGGAAGCAGCTGCTGGCCGGAGGAGGCACCGGCCTGAGCTGCGCCTTCGACCTGCCCACCCAGATGGGCTACGACTCCGACCATGAACGGGCAGAGGGCGAGATCGGCAAGGTCGGTGTGGCCATCGACTCCATCGACGACATGCGGATCCTCCTCGACGGCCTTCCCCTCGACAAGGTGACGACGTCGATGACCATCAACGCCACCGCGTCCACCCTGTTGCTGCTCTACGCCCTGGTGGCCGAGGAGCAGGGCGCCGACCTGACGAAGCTCGGGGGGACGATTCAAAACGACATCTTGAAGGAGTACGTGGCCCGGGGCACCTACATCTACCCACCCCGCCCGTCGATGCGCCTGATCACCGACATCTTCGCCTACTGCCACACCGAGCTGCCCAGCTGGAACACCATCTCCATCTCCGGCTACCACATCCGTGAAGCAGGCTCGACGGCGGTTCAGGAGATCGCCTTCACCCTCGCCAACGGCGTCGCCTACGTGGCGGCCGCCATCGATGCCGGCTTGTCGGTTGATGAGTTCGCGCCCCGACTGAGCTTCTTTTGGAACGCCCACAACAACCTCTTCGAGGAGGTGGCCAAGTTCCGGGCCGCCCGGCGCATGTGGGCAGCGATCATGACCGATCGCTTCGGGGCCACCACCGAGAAGGCCAAGCTGCTTCGCTTCCACACCCAGACAGGGGGATCGACCCTGACCGCCCAGCAGCCCGAGAACAACATCGCTCGGGTCACCCTCCAGTCCCTGGCGGCCGTGCTCGGCGGGACCCAGAGCCTGCACGCCAACGGTTTCGACGAGGCCCTGGGCCTGCCCACCAGCCGAGCGGCGCGCATCGCCCTTCGCACCCAGCAGATCGTGGCCAATGAATCCGGGGTGACCGACACCGTCGACCCCCTGGCCGGGTCCTACTTCGTCGAGTCGCTCACCGACGAGGTGGAGACGGCCGCCTGGGGGTACCTGGACAAGATCGACGCCATGGGTGGGTCTGTGGCCGCCATCGAGAGTGGGTTCATGGCCGATGAGATCGAAGATGCCGCCTACGCCTACACCAAGGCCGTCGACGTCTCGGAGAAGGTCATCGTCGGGGTCAACAAGTACCACGACGACCAGCCTGCCCCCGTCGAGGTGTTCCCCATCGACCCGGCCCTGCAGGCCGCCCAGGTCGACCGTGTGCGCCGCACCCGCTCCGAGCGAGACGCCGGCGCCGTTGACCAGGCCATGAACGCCTTGGAGGCCGCAGCGCGAGGCAGCGACAACGTCCTGCCGCCGATGAAGGAGGCCCTCAGGAGGCGGGCCACGCTCGGAGAGGTCAGCGATGTCCTGCGAGGCGTCTTCGGCACGTACCAACCGGCGCGCTGATGACCGTCAAGTTGGTCATCCTGGGCGGCGGACCGGGTGGCAACACCGCCGCCACCTACGCAGCCAGGCTGGGCGCCGACGTCACCCTCATCGAACGTGACGTGCTCGGCGGGGCCGCTCACCTGTGGGACTGCATCCCCTCCAAGACCATGATCGCCACCGGCGGAGCCATGAGCTTCGCCCACCGCATCGACGGGATGGGCCTGTCGCACATGGAGGCCAGCCTTGATATCCAAGCCCAGCGCCAACGGATCGGTGGCATCGAAGGACGCCTTCACCACGACGTTGAGCGTCTCCTGGGCTCCCAGGGCGTGAAGCTCATCAACGGATCGGGCCGCATGGTCGACGATCACACCGTGGAGTGCACGGTCGGAGACTCCGTGGAGCGGATGCAAGCTGACGCCGTGCTCGTCGCCACCGGAAGCCGCCCCCGGATCCCGCAGTGGGTGGAGCCCGACGGTGACCGGATCCTCACCACCCGCCAGGCCTACCCGCCGGCGTCGATGCCCGGCCACCTGGTGGTGATCGGCTCGGGCGTGACGGGGGTGGAGTTCGTCCACATGTTCTCGTCATTCGGAGCCAAGGTCACCCTGATCGTCAGCCGCCAGCAGGTTCTGCCGGCCAAGGACCCCGAGGTGGCCGCAGCGCTGGAGAATGAGCTGTTGCGCCGGGGGGTCCGGCTGTTCAAGGGCGCCCGGGCGGAGATGATCGAACGAACCGACGACGGGGTGGCGGTGACCTGTGACGACGGTCGGGTGGCCATCGGCACCCACGCCCTGTTGGCCATCGGGTCGATCGCCAACTCCGACGGTCTGGGGCTCGAGGAGGCGGGGGTGAAGCTCGACGTCGGTGGTTACGTGCAGATCAACCAACACTGCCAGTCGAGCATCCCCCACATCTACGCCGCTGGGGATGTGTCGGGGAAGTTGCCTCTGTCCTCGGTGGCGTCGATGCAGGGCCGCAAGATCGCCGAGCACGTCATGGGCATCCAGACCCGCGCCCACCGCCACATCGACTACGAGAAGGCGGCGTCGGCCATCTTCACCGAGCCGGAGATCGCCGATGTGGGACTGGCCGAGGTCGACGCCTTCGCCACAGGCCGCAAGATCCGGGTCACCAAGGTGCCCTACGCGTCGACGGCCAAAGCCCTGATCAACGACGATCCGGGGGGATTCGTGAAGATCATCTCCGATCCGGCTACCGGTGTCGTGCTCGGCGGCTCCATCGTCGGCCGCCATGCCGCCGAGCTCATCTCGGTCATCGCCGTGGCCGTCACCGCCAACCTCAAGGTCTCCGACATCGTCGAGAGCTGCCTGGTGCACCCCACCCTGTCCGAAGCCCTGGCCGACGCCGCCGAGTAGCAGGCCGGCACCTCGGCTGCCTCAGAATCAGGCCGCGCCCGGCTCAGGTGGCGCTGGGGGTGATGACGACGACCACGTCGCCGGCGCCGACAGCGTCGCCGGCCACCACCTTCACCTCGGCCACCTCACCGGCCACCTCGGCGACGATGTTGTTCTCCATCTTCATGGCCTCGAGCACGGTCACCGCCTGGCCGGCTTCGACGGTGTCTCCCACACTGACCAGCACCTTGACGATGGTGCCCTGCATGGGCACGGCGACGTCGCCGCTGCTGGCCGCACCGCCGCCCCCTCCACCGGAGCGACGCTTGGGCTTGGGCCTGGCTGGGCCCCCGCCCGCCGCCGGCACTGACTCGGGCACCCACATGCGCACCCCGTAGCGACGACCGTTCACCTCCACGTCGATGTCGCGCGGCACCCGGGCCTCGGCCTCGTCGGGGGACACACTCGGCTTGGGCGCAGCCACCCCGGAGAGGTCGAGCTTGTTCTCCACCCAGTTGGTGGAGTGCTCGACAGCGATGAAATCGGGGTGCTCGAGGATGGCCAGATCAGCGGGGATGGTGGTGGCCACGCCTTGGACCTCGGTCTCCCGCAAGGCTCGGATCATCCGCTTGCGGGCCTCCTCGCGATCGGAGCCCCAGACGATGACCTTGGCGATGAGGTTGTCGTAGTACTGGCTGACGGTGTCACCGGCCTCATAACCGGCGTCGGTGCGCACGCCGTAGCCGTCCGGGCGCAGGAACCTGGTGAGAGGACCGGGGGAGGGCAGGAACTTGCCGCCGGCGGGGTCCTCGGCGTTGATCCGCACCTCGATGGCATGGCCGGCCACCATGACGTCGCCTTGGTCCATGCCCAGAGCTTCGCCGGCGGCGATGCGCAACTGCTGGGCCACCAGATCGAGACCCACCACCTGCTCGGTCACCGGATGCTCGACCTGCAGGCGGGTGTTCATCTCCAAGAAGAAGAAGTCACCGTCCTCGTAGATGAACTCGACGGTGCCGGCGTTCACGTAACCGCACGCCTTGGCCACCTTGATGGCCGCCGTCCCCATGGCCTCCAGGGTCTCGGTGGGGATGGCGGGCGCCGGAGCCTCCTCGATCAACTTCTGATGCCGTCGCTGCGCCGAGCAGTCGCGGGTGGCGAGATGCACGCCATCGCCGTGGCTGTCGAGGAGGACCTGCACCTCGACGTGACGGGGCCACGTCAAGTAGCGCTCCAGGTAGCTTTCGGAACGGCCGAAGCTGGCCTGGGCCTCCCGCTGGGCGGACTCGAGGGCATCAGCGGCGTCGGCCGAGCGGTGCACGACGCGCATGCCCCGCCCCCCGCCGCCGTAGGCCGCCTTGATGGCCACCGGCCACCCGAACTCGTCGCCGAAGCTGACAACATCATCGGCCGAGGCGATCACCTCGGTCGTGCCTGGCACCCCGGCGACCCCGGCAGCTTCGGCCGCTTTCCGGGAGCTGATCTTGTCGCCCATGACCTCGATGGCCTCGGGCGGCGGGCCGATCCATGTCACCCCGGCGTCGGTCACGGTCCGGGCGAAGTCGGCATTCTCGGAGAAGAACCCGTATCCCGGATGCACGGCGTCCGCCCCCGACGCGGTCAGGATCTCCAGGATCTTGTCGGTGTTGAGGTAGCTCTCGGCGGCGCTCTGGCCTCCCAGGGCGTACGCCTCATCGGCCATCCGGACGTGCAGAGCGTCACGGTCGAGGTCGGAGTACATGGCAACGGTGCTCACCCCCAGCTCCTGGCACGTACGGATGACCCGTACAGCGATCTCCCCCCGGTTGGCGATCAGGACCTTGTTCAGCACAGCGGGCATTCTTTCATTCATGCTGAGCGCCGAGCGAGTTCGAACAGCGTTGGCCGCCACCCGCTTCGATGACATACGGATGCTGGCCGAGATCGACTCGACCAATCGCGAAGCTCGTCGTCTGGGCGATGACGGGACGCCCGAAGGGCTCGTCGTCATCGCCGAGCATCAGACGGCCGGGAGGGGGCGGCTCGGTCGTAGCTGGGAGGCTCGAGCGGGGACGTCGGTCCTGATGTCGATCCTTCTCCGCCCCGCTTTGGCCATGGTCGACCTTCACCTCGTCACCGCCGCCGTCGCCCTGGCCGCTCGAAGCGCGTGCCGGGAGATCGCCGGGTTCCTTCCCGACCTCAAGTGGCCGAACGACCTGTTGGTGGGTGACGCCAAGGTGGCCGGAATCCTGGCCGAAGCGTCCCTGGGAGCGGTCGTCGTCGGTGTTGGGCTGAACGTCTCGGCCGCCCCGCCGGGAGCCGCCTGCGTCGAGGGGGTCGCCGGTCGCCCCGTCGAACGTGAGGCGCTGGTGGTGGCTCTGCTCAGCGATCTCGATGGTCGCATGCGCCAGTGGGACCGGGTCGGCGGCGACTACCGCACCGCATGTACAACCGTGGGTCGCCAGGTCCTGGTCGTCACCGCCGACGGAGAGATGCGGGGCCGGGCCGACGCCATCGACGACAGCGGCCGGCTCGTGGTGATTTCCCGGGCCGGCGCCCGGGTGACGTTGGCGGCCGGAGATGTGACCCACCTGAGACCGGTGTAACCGTGCGTGTCACTCGCGCTACGACCCGGGTGCCGGCCCGGCCGGTAGCCTCGCTTTCATGAAGGCGCTGATCCTGGCGGGCGGAGCCGGCACCCGTTTGCGCCCCATAACTCATACGCGGGCCAAGCAGCTGGTGCCGGTGGCCAACAAACCCATCTTGTTCTACGGGCTGGAGGCCATCGCCGACGCCGGGATCAAGCAGGTCGGCATCATCGTCGGTGACACCGCCGCCGAGGTCAGAGAGGCGGTGGGGGACGGCTCGACGTGGGGCCTCGAGGTGACCTATCTGCCCCAGGAGGCACCGCTCGGCCTGGCCCACTGTGTGCTCATCGCCGGGGAGTTCCTCGGTGACGATGACTTCGTCATGTACCTGGGCGACAACCTGTTGAAGCAGACGCTGGCCGATTTCGTCCGGCGCTTCGAGGAGGACCGTCAGCGGGCGGCCACCCCCACCCTGGTGGACTCCGTCGCTGCTCCCGTCGCCCAGATCCTGCTCAAGGCGGTGCCCGACCCTCAGCGCTTCGGGGTGGCAGAGATCGATGAGCACGGCGGCATCATCCAGTTGGTGGAGAAGCCCGAGGTGCCCCCTTCGGATCTGGCACTGGTCGGCGTGTACCTCTTCGACTCCCACGTCCATGAGGCGGTGGCGGCCATCGCCCCTTCCGTGCGCGGTGAGCTGGAGATCACCGACGCCATCCAGTGGCTCATCGATCAAGGCCATCGGGTGCGCAGCGAGATCCTCGAGGGTTGGTGGATCGACACCGGCAAGCTCACTCCCCTCCTCGAAGCCAACCGGCTGATCCTCGAGGGCATCGACCGTCGCCTCGACGGTGAGATCGACGAGGAGTCCCAGGTGGACGGCCGGGTGGTCGTGGAGAAGGACGCGGTCATCCGCCGCTCGGTGCTACGCGGCCCGATCGTCATCGGCGCCGGGACCACCGTCACCGACAGCTTCGTCGGGCCGTTCAGCGCCATCGGGGAGCGCTGTGTGGTGGAGCGCTCGGAGATCGAGCACTCCGTGGTGCTCAACGACAGCCGGATCCTGGCCGCCGGCCGGATCGAGGACTCCCTGCTCGGCCACCACGTGGAGGTGACCCGCTCCGAGCGCCGGCCGCGCGCCACCCGACTCATGGTCGGCGATCACTCCCGGATCGACCTGGGCTGACACCCGCCCCGGTCGCTCAGGGCGGGTCCTTGCCGGTATCGTTCGGGGCCGTGCGATTGCTCGTGACCGGCGGCGCCGGTTTCATCGGGTCCAACTACGTCCGCTGGGTGCTGGATCACTCCGACGACGAGGTGACGATCTACGACGCCCTGACCTATGCCGGAAACCGGTCGACGCTGGCCGAGGTCCTCGAGGGGCCCCACCAGCGTCGGGTGCGGTTCGTTCACGCCGACATCTGTGATCCGGCGGCGTTGGCCGGGAACGTGGCCGGCCACGACGCCATCGTCCACTTCGCCGCCGAGACCCACGTGGACCGCTCCATCACCGGGCCCCAGGACTTCGCAGTGACCAACTGCGTGGGCACCAACCTGGTTCTTCACGCCGCCCGGATGGCCGAGATCGAACGGGTCGTCCACATCTCCACCGATGAGGTGTACGGGTCGGTGGAGGAGGGGGATTCCCACGAGAGCGATCTGCTGATCCCCCGGTCCCCCTACAGCGCATCCAAGGCGGGCTCTGATCTCATGGCCCTGTCGTACTTCACCACCTACGGCCTGCCGGTGCTGGTCACTCGCAGCTCGAACAACTTCGGTCCCTGGCAGTACCCCGAGAAGGTCATCCCCCTGTTCTTGACCAACCTCCTCGTCTTCTTTTTTTTTAATATATACGGCGACGGCCTGAAG
>JALZAH010000564.1 GCA_030948425.1 Actinomycetota bacterium | reverse complement strand
GTTGAGCACCGGTGACGCCGGGGTCATCGACGGCAGCGGCCGGCTCATCGTCCACGGGCGGATCGATGAGATGATCATCACCGGAGGCGAGAACGTGTGGCCGAACGCCGTCGAACCCATCCTCCGTCGTCATCCAGGGGTCGCCGAGGTCGTCATCACCGGACGCCCTGACCCCGAGTGGGGGCAACGGGTGGTGGCGTGGGTCATTCCCCGCACCCCGAGCCAGCCACCGGACCTCGACGCCCTGCGCCGGGCCGTGACCGACGAGCTGGCGGGTTTCGCCGCCCCTCGCGAACTGGTCCTGGTCGACGAGTTGCCGAAGACCTCCATCGGCAAGATCCGTCGGTCCCTGCTCACCTGAGCCGGACCGGAGAAGGGGCGCACCCCCATGACCCACCGATGATCTCGCGCCGGTCCCGGTCGTAGGGGGCTGAAGGTGAGCGTGCTGTTGGTGGCCGTACGCTCGGCCGCATGCACGGAACCTTCTTCTCCCTGGCGGTCATCGGCAAGGACCTGTGGACGGGCATCCCCATCGTCGAGAAGGTGATCCGCACCGTCGGCATCTACCTGGGTCTGGTCATCATGTTGCGCTTCGCCGGCAAGCGGGACCTGGCGCAACTCAACTCGTTCGATCTGGTGGTCCTGCTGTTGTTGTCGAACATCGTCCAGAACGCGGTGATCGGCAACGACACGTCACTGTCGGGAGGCCTGCTCGGTGCCGCCGTCATCCTGGTCGCCAACGGGATCGTGGTCCGGGTGTTCGGCCGGTCCGACCGCAGCGCCCGGTTCTTCGAGGGCAGCGCCTCGGTCATCGTCACCGATGGGACCTTCGACGACAAGGCCGTACGCCGCCTCGGGCTGCGCAAGGCCGACGTGATCTCCGCCATCCGTCGCCAGGGTGCCGACCACGTCGAGGAGGTGGACCGGGCGGTGCTGTCCCCGGGGGGTGCCATCGTCGTCGATCTCAAGGACGAGGCCCAGAACCCCAAGATGTCCGATCTCCGGGCCTTGGAGCAACGCATCGATGCCAAGCTGGACGCCGTCCTGGCCGCCGTCTCCGGGCCGAAGCGCCCATAGGCTCGGCCCATGCCCGTCCCTGCCGCCAACCGCCTGGTCGATGAGGCCAGCCCCTACCTGCGCCAGCACGCCGGCAACCCGGTGGACTGGTACCCGTGGGGCGCCGAGGCGTTCGCCCGGGCCCGGGCCGAGGATCGACCGGTGATCCTCTCCGTGGGCTACTCAGCTTGTCACTGGTGTCATGTCATGGCCCACGACTGCTTCGAGGACGCAGATACGGCGGACGCCATGAACGCCGGTTTCATCAACATCAAGGTCGATCGGGAGGAGCGCCCCGACGTCGACAGCATCTACATGGAGGCCGTGCAGGCCATCGCCGGCGGCGGGGGCTGGCCCATGACGGTGTTCCTGCTGCCCGACGGGAGGCCATTCTTCGGCGGTACCTACTTCCCCAGGGTCCAGTTCAACGATCTGCTGCGTCGGGTCCGCGGAGCTTGGGAGCAGCGCCGGGAGGGATTGGAAGCCGACGCCGCCCAACTGGCCGAGGCCGTGACCGCCGGCACCGGCCTGCCCCTGGGCAACGACCGCAGCGCCCCCCGAGCCGGCGACGATCTGGTGGAAACGACCGTCGCCGGTCTGCTCGGTCGCTATGACCCGGAGTGGGGCGGGTTCGGGTCCGCCCCCAAGTTCCCCCAGGCGTCGATGACCGAGTTGTTGCTGTGGGCGTGGGCGGCCGGCGGGCGCGGCGACGACCCCCTCGGGGAGGCGGCCATCACCACCCTTGACGCCATGGCCTCGGGGGGCATCTACGACCACCTGGGCGGTGGGTTCGCCCGCTACTCCACCGACCGGCGGTGGCTGGTACCCCACTTCGAGAAGATGCTCTACGACAATGCCCTGTTGGCCCGGCTCTACACCCATGCCTGGCAGCTGACGGGCGAGCCCCGCTACCGCCAGGTCGTCACCGAGATCTTCGAGTACCTGCTGTCCCCGCCCATGCGCCAGCCCGGCGCCGGCTTCTCCTCGGCGGAGGACGCCGACAGCGAAGGAGTGGAGGGGCGATATTACGTCTGGGACGCCAGCGAGGTGGAGACCATCGCCGGGTCGGCCACCGCCGCGTGGTATGGGGTCAGCGAGGGCGGTAACTGGGAGGGTCACAACATCTTGTGGCGCCCGCGGCGGGCGGACCTGATCCGCCCTCCCGAGGTCAGTGCCGGTCGCCGGGCCCTGTTGGCGGAGCGGGACCGCCGGATCCGTCCCGGCCTCGACGACAAGGTGCTGACGGAGTGGAACGCCATGGCCATCGCCGCCCTGGCCGAGGCGGGGGCGGCCATGGGCGTACCGGCGTGGGTGGAGGCGGCCGAGGACGTGGGCAACTTCCTCCTCGGAGCTCTCCGCCGTCCCGATGGGCGGTGGCTGCGGGCGTGGCGGGCCGGCAAGGCCGCCCACCTGGCCTACGCCAGTGACCACGCCTGGATCGTCGAGGCGTGCACCCGACTGGCCGAGGCCACCGGGAAGGCCTCCTGGGTCGCCGAGGCTCGCCGCGGCGCGGATGCTCTCATCGAGCTGTTCTGGGACGGTGAGGCAAGCGCGTTCGCCACCACCGGCTCCGACGCCGAGATCCTCATCGCCCGGCCCACGGAGACCTACGACGGTGCCACCCCGTCGGCCAACTCGGTGGCGGCCACCGCGCTGTTCCGCCTGGCGGCGCTCACCGGCGACGACCGCTACCGGGAGAGAGCAGCGCAGGTCGTCGCGGCCATGGGTGCCGCCCTGGGCCGGGCCCCGACGGCCTTCACCGCTCTGGTGGCGGCAGCCGAGCTCGACCGGGCCGGCATCACCGAGGTGGTCGTCACCGGCGACCGCCGGGATCTGGTCGACGTGGTCGCCCACTCCTACCGGCCGACGACGGTTCTGGCGTGGGGCGAGACCTTCGACTCCCCGCTGTGGGAGGGACGCCGCGGGGTGGAGAACGAGGGCCTGGCCTTTGTGTGCCGGGACTTCACCTGCGCAGCGCCGACCGGTGACGCCGCCGTCCTGGCCGACCAGCTGGGCGAATCGGTTGCCGACGAGGGAAGCGCTCGGGGACGTTCAGCACCCATGCGATGACATGAATGACCGCTGGGCCTGGGGCACCGAGCTGTGGACCAGGTTGGGGACAGGCGGGGGATCTCGGCAATCCAACGAACCCGGACCCATGATTCGACGGGCATCCATTACGATTTCGCGGCCGCACCCACTCACGACCATCCACCATCCGGAGCCCGCCAACCGTCACCATGTCTATTGTGTCGACCTCCACCGCACCCGACTTCGGGACGCTCGCCAAGGACGTTCCCCGCCTGAGTGCCGCCCCCGGGACGGCCCTGCAGCTGTTGGTGCTGGCCGCCGATGGTGGTCAGTGCGCAGGCATCGACCTCGACTCCGGTGCCCTCGTTCGCGCCTGGTGCGCCGTGCAGGGCGAGCGTCGGCCCCGCCCCTACGACGTCGTATCGGTGACCTTGGCCGCTGACGTCGACGCCGTTCCTGATCCGTCCGAGCCTGAGGCACTGGTGCTCGACGACGCCCCCGAGGTCATCGGCCGCATCACCGGTCGGAGGGCCGAGCGGCTGTTGCGTCCCCTGTTGCACCCCAAGGGGCGACCCCTGTTGGGCTTTCACGCCCCCGCCGTGCCGTTCTGGGAGCGTCGAGCCGATCACCCGTCGATCACCCTGGTCGAGCCGGAGGGTGAGATCTCCCTTCGCCGGGAAGGGACGTTCCTGGCCTGCCGGTTCGGGTGGCTGGGCACGGTCAGAGAGCTGGCGTGCCTCGATCGGCGCGTCGCCGCGGAGATGGACGCCACCGGTGCGAGCCATCGGCCGGGCGACAAAGGTGACCGTCTGGTGGTGGCCCTGACGCCGCCCATCGACGGTCACTGCCACAAGGTCGTCGAGACGGTCCTCCCTCGCTCCTGAGGTCCCTCGCGATCGTTCAGCGGCCGGGGGGGGGTTTAAGCGTATGCCTCAGGGACGTGGCGCCTCAGGGGGCGTAGCGGTCGGCTAGATCCTCGGCCATGCCCCAACCGAAGGCGATGAGGGCATCCCTGCGCTCGGCGTCCAACGTCTCGAAGAAGGCGGTTACATCGGCGGGCACAGCCTCGGGCTTAGCCGCCGCAAAGTCGAACACTCCGGGGGCCTCCCCGTTGCCGGTGACCACGAAGGTCCGGTCGTTGATCCGGCCCTCCGCCCCGAAGCGTTTGGCCAGGCGCCGGCTCCACGCCCGTTCTTCGCCACTCGGCTTGTGGTCGGGACGGGGGCACACGTCGTGCAGCCCCTTGAACGAAGCGAACGCCCCGGCGTCGATGAATCGGGTGCCGATCAGCACGTCCTCATCGGGGAAGGCCAGAACCGCCCGGCGGAACTGATCGCCGATGACCGCCTTGAGCACGTGCTCCCGTTTGGCGTTCCGTTTCACCGAGGCCAGACCCCACAGCAGGCACGGCGTACCGCCGATCCGCTCCAACGTGCAGAACGAGAAGCCGACGAGCTTGCTCCCGTCTCGCGCCTGGGTGACGAGGACCCACTCCTCCGCCTGCTTGGAGAGAAGCCCGATATCGAACCCCGCGGGCCCGTCGGCCACGATGTCCGCCATCTCGGTCAGCTCACTGTCCGCTAGTGCGGTGCAGTCCTTGGTGT
>JALZAH010000311.1 GCA_030948425.1 Actinomycetota bacterium | reverse complement strand
TCGCCTTTGCCGATCACCCGCACCCATCCCCGTCCGACATCGACGTCGGTGACCTTCAGACCGAGTGTCTCCGCCGAGCGCAACCCGGAGAACAGCATCAGCCCGGCGATGGCCCGGTCCCGGTCGGTGCGGAAGCTGGCGACCAACGCCCTCGTCTCGTCCCGGCTCAGACCACGAGGCAACCGCCGAGGTTCACGGACCCGGAGCTGGGAACGCTGCTTCGGCCGGGCAAGGTGCCCGAGCAGGCCCGACCGCTCGCCCTTGGCCGTGCGACGGGCCGCCGGACCGCGGGGCACGGGGTTCTTCGCTGTCGGGTCTCGCATGGCCCGGAACGAGAACAGGCCCGAGATCGCCGCCATTCGCCGGTTCACCGTCGCCGGCGCGTACCCGGCGGCCCGGCCACTGCGCAGCTCAACGACGTTGCCACCGTGCTGGTGAGGCAGCACCGCCTCTCGACACGCCGTCAAGTAGCGCAGCAGCACGTCGGTAGTCACCGCCTCGAGGGACTCGCCCACGTCCAACAGCCACCGGCAGAAGTGCACCAGGTCGAACGCGTAGGAGCGGACCGTGCGGGGCGAGTAGCGCCGGTCGGTCAGGTAGCCGAGGTAGTCGTTGACGAGATCGAACCTGGGTGACGCCGGGCCCGCCAGCACCCAGCCGGCTCCGCTGGAGTCAACCGTGAGCTGCTGTGTCTCTCCCTCGGGAGGCATGGGTCATCAGTAGCACCACCGTCCGCTCAAGCGGTGGATGCTCAAGACCGTTCTTCAAGCACTACAAGGGGTTCTGACCGTCGTCCCCTGTAGTGATTGGCCGGATAAGGGGGGGTGATAGGGCCTCGAGTGTTTGTAGAGGACCCCCAGGCGGGCCAGCTCGTTCTCCATTGCACAGCGGCCCTTCCGACTCTCGGCGGTGAAGATGGCGCCGTTGTCTGTGAGCATCGAGGCGGGAATTCCATAGGCCTCGGCGGCCTGGTGGAAGGTGACGACCACATCCGCGGCCTTGGTGGTGACGAAGGTCCGGGAGGCCACCAGCAGACGCGAGTGGTCGTCGATGACGTTGAGGATCTCCACATCGGTGCCGTCGGCCATTTCCCAGTGGGTGGTGTCGGCCTGCCAGCACTCGTTGGGCAGCTCGGCGGCGAAGCGTCGGTAGGAGCTACGGGGGCGCTTCTGGGGCTGAGGAGTGACGAAGCCCCGCCGGGACAGGACCCGCCAGATGGTGGCCACCGACGGCACGGCTCGTCGGTGTCGACGGTGTCGGACTTGGAGGTGGTAGTGGATGGTGTGGGCGCCAGCGTCGAGGCCCTCCTCGGCGAGGGACTTGCGCAGAGCGACGATCTCCTCCTCCATCGCCGCGCCCACTCGCGTTGGCGACGACTTGGGACGGCGTGACTGGCGCACCAGCCCTTCGTCGCCCTCCTCTCGGTAACGAGCGAGAAGCTCGTAGAGCCAACTGCGGGACACCCCGTGGGCGGCGGCCACCTCCGCCACGCTCCGTCCCTCGACCAACACTGCGTTGATGACGTATCCAGCGAGATCCATGCGCACACCCCTCCATGGTGGTGTCCGCTATGTCTCGCGACATGTGTCCGGGATGTCCTGAAACCAGACACCGCCTTCCCGACCAAGGAGAGTGCTATGGGCGGGTCTTAGGGGCGTTGGCCGATGAGGCCCGTGGACCAACATCAGTGGCAATCGAGTGGCTCCTCCCTTGCCGTAGAGGGTTGTTGGTCCACTACTGGTGAGGGGGAACGGCCTCGCTGCCATGGCTTCTTCGGGTCGCGGGAAGACCTCCTGGCCGCAGGAGCTGTCGGCGCACCAGTAGCGGTGCACGAACGATCAGAGCGACCCATCAAGCGGCAACCGGATCTCGCCTGAGCTTCCCCGGCTTCACGGACAGGTTGGGTGACAGATCGGGGATGGGTTGAGAGGCTCGATTCGCCGAGTGGATTCATACCACCTCGCCGATCGAAGGCCTGTAAGGGCGTCTGAGAGGCTGGGTCCAACGTCGGCGCGGTCAAGCAGCCGCCTCGACGTGTCTGGCGCGGTGTGCGGCCTCGTGGTGGACGGGACTGAGCATGGAGCAGTACGAGTGGCGACGGTGCGGGTGACCAGGTCGATCCACTCGAAGACGACGAGGGCCAGCTGGTGTCGAGTCTCCCACTGCGCCTGGTCGAGCAGCTCACAAGGTTCGGATGTCGAGTCGAAACTGCCCAAGGCGCTGGCCCCGACCGTGGCTCGCAAGATGCGCGCCGCCTACCACGACCCCGACGCCCTAGCCGCCGAGGCCACCCTCGAAGCACTGGCGCGCGGCCTGGACAAGAGCCACCCCGGCGCTGCCGGGAGCCTGCGCGAGGGGCTCTTCGAGACCCTTAGCGTCAACCGCCTCGGCGTGCCGCCCACCCTGGCCCGGACGCTGCGCTCCACCAACGCTATCGAGTCGATGATCGAGATCTGCCGGGACCACTCGACCAACGTGAAGCGCTGGCGGGATGGCCAGATGG
>JALZAH010000304.1 GCA_030948425.1 Actinomycetota bacterium | reverse complement strand
CCGACATTGACGCCGCGTGGGAGAAGGATCCGGCGGGGGCGGCCGCCGCCGGCCTGGCCCGCCTGGTGCTGGTCATCGACGAGTTCGCCGAACTGGTCCACGAGCTGCCCGACTTCGTGACCGGCCTGATCCGCATCGCTCGCGTCGGCCGCTCCCTCGGCGTCCACCTGATCCTGGCCACCCAACGCCCAGCCGGCGTGGTCACCGGCGAGATGCGGGCCAACACCGGCCTTCGGGTGGGCCTGCGCATGGAGGACCCGGGCGACAGCATGGAGGTCCTGGAGTCAGCCGATGCCGCCACCATCGCCCGGAGCACGCCCGGGCGGGCCTACGCCCGCACCGGAGGCGGAGCCGCCATCATCGCCTTCCAGTCGGCGCGGGTGGCCGGCCGCCGCAAAGGGGCCAGCGTAGGTCTGCCGCCCCCGTCGGTCTTCTCCCTCCCCTGGGCCCGAGTCGGTTACCCGGTGGCCCTGCCACCCCGCATCGACGAGCAGGTGGGCCAGGCCACAGACCTCCACGCCCTGGTCGAGCTCATCAACCGAGCGGCCGGCGAGCGGGGCCTGGGCCGGGGCCACAGCCCGTGGCTGGCCCCGCTGCCGAAGACGATCGGCCTGGACACGGTGGCTTCGACGCCCGCCCCAGCCACGGCCGCCAGCCACCCCCTGGCCGTGCCCTATGGCCTGGAGGACCGCCCGGCCGACCAGACCCAGCAACCGGCCGTGCTCGACCTGGTGGAGGGCAGCCATCTGGTGGTCGCCGGGGCGGCGCGCAGTGGTCGGTCCACGTTGTTGCGCACTCTGGCCGCCAGCCTGGCCCGCTCGGTGTCCCCCGACGACGTCCACCTCTACGGCTTGGACTTCGGCAACGGCGCCCTCCTGCCCCTGATCCGTCTCCCCCACTGCGGAGCGGTGGTGCTGCGCTCCGAGGGCGAGCGCGTCGAGCGTCTCTTCGGCCGCCTGGCCGACGAGGTGGCCGCCCGTCAGGAACAGCTGGCCCGCCAGGGCTTCGGCGACATCGCCGAGCAACGGGCCGCCGCCGCGCCCGCCGATCGCCTCCCCTATCTGGTGGTGTTCCTCGACCGCTGGGAGGGGTTCGTTGCCACCTACCCGGTGGAGTCCGGCAGCTCCCTGCCGGCCACGGTCGCCCGCCTGGTGCGGGAGGGGCCCGGTGTGGGCCTTCGCCTGGTCCTGGCCGGCGACCGAAGTCTGCTCACCGACCGGATCACCTCGCTGATCGAGGACCGCCTGGTCCTGCGACTCACCGATCGCGAGGACTACCGCCTGGCCAACATCAACCCCCGCCACGTCGCTGAGTCCGTCGGCGCCGGCCGGGCCCTGCGTGCCGAGTCAGGGATCGAGATACAGGTGGCGCTGGTCGACGGCCCGGCAGGAGCGCTCGACCCCTCCGCACAATCCCAGGCCGACGCCGTGCGCGCCATCGCCGCCACCGCCGTCGAGCGGTGGCCACCACCCCCGAGCAACCGGCCGCTGCGGGTGGACACCATGCCCAGCCGGATCACGGCGAGCGAGGTCGCCGACCTGGTCGCCGCCGGCCGCACGTCGTTGCCGCTGCCGGTGCCGGCAGGGACCCTGTGGACGGTGATCGGGGTGGGGGGTGACGAGCTCACCGCCTACGCCGTCGACCTGGCCGCCACCGGAGGCCTGGTCGTCGCCGGTCCGGCTCGCAGCGGACGCAGCACGACGCTGGCCGCCGTGGCCCGGGGCCTGGCCGCCAACGGCTCCAACACCGTTGTCGTGTGCCCCCGGCCCTCCCCCCTCACCGCCCTGGCCGGTGTCGACGGCATCGAGGTGCTCGACGGTACGCCCGATCCCGCCACCCTCCAGGCCGCCGTGGAGAGCGCGTCCCGCTCAGGCCGCCCGGTGGCGATCATCGTCGATGACGCCGACGTGTTCGCCCGCAGTGACGCCGACGAGACCCTGCGAAGCCTGCTGCGCAATCAGGGGCCTCTGCGCCTGGCTCCGGTGGTCGCCGGTCCCATCGAGGAGATGAAGACCGAGCTGCGGGGGGTGGTGGCCGAGGCCCGCCGGGGCAGCGCCGGCATCTTGTTCTCCCCCTCGTCGAGCTTCGACGGCGACCTCATCGGTCTGCGTCTCCCCAAGTCCTTCGTCAACCGCACCCCGCCGGGGCGAGGCTGCCTGGCCATGGCCGGCGAGTGGCTGTCGGTCCAGGTGCCCGTGCTCGACTGAGCCGTTGGGGAGCCCTTCCCGTTTTCTGTTCTGCCCGTCCGGGTTAGCTTTACCCCAGTGCCCGAGGGATGGTCCCATCCGGGACGAAGAACAGGAAGGCGGAACACACTGTGTCCACCATCAAAGTCACCTCCGAGCAACTGTCAACCACGGCATCGTCGCTGTCCAGCGGTGAGCAGGAGATCGCCGGGAAGCTGTCCCAGCTGCACACCCAGGTCCAGGCCCTGGTCGACGCCGACTGGCAGGGTGCGGCGTCGGGGTCGTTCAACGAGCTGTGGATGAAGTGGCACCAGGGCTCCCTCCAGGTCCAGGAGGCTCTGCAGGGCATCTCCCAGATGCTGGGCAAGGCCGGTCAGGTCTACCAGCAGACCGAAGATCAGCTGGCGAACCAGCTACGGGCCTGACCTCACCGGGTCTGAGCTCACCGAGCTGCCGGTCCTTCGGGGCCGGCAGCTTTCGTTGTTTCCGGCCCCGGCCCACCGGATGGGGAGCGCTCCCCATCGACCGGTCGAACACCTCTCGGTAGTCTCAGCGCATGGCAACGCTGCAGGTCACGACCGAGGATCTCGACGCCGCCGCCACCGTGGTGACCACGGCCGCCTCGGGGATCTCCGAGAGCGCACAGACCGTCACCGGGCTGCGCGCCAACGCCCCCGGCTTCCAGACCCCCGCCGTGCTCAGCCAGGTGGCGTCCGGCTGGTCGTCCAGTCTCGGAGCCCTGGCCGCCGCCTGCAACCACGTGGCCGGCTCCGTGCACTCCTCGTCGTCCACCTACCAGAACAACGAAGGCACGCTGTCGAGCGACGCCAACGCCTTGTCCTCGACCGCATCCACGGTTTCCACCGGATCGGTGGGAACCAGCGGTGGCTTCTCGCTCGGTGCCACCTCGGCGGGCGGCGCGCCCTCGACCGCTTCCGAGCAGAAGCTGATCGCCGATGCCAAGGGCTGGCTCGGTGTGCCCTACGTGTACGGCGGGACCTCGCGGAGCGGCGTGGACTGCTCGGGGTTCACCCAGGCCGTCTACGCTCAGATGGGCATCTCCATCGGGCGCGACACCGCCGCCCAGCTGCGCTCCGGCTCAGTCGTGGGCTCCGACGGCAACTGGGCGGCGGACGTCAAAGACCTCCAGCCCGGTGACCTCATCTTCTACGGCCGGCCCGGTGCCGGCGGCCCGAACGCCCACGTGGTCATGTACATCGGCAACGGCCAGGTCATCCAGGCCCCCTACACCGGCCAGAACGTGCAGATCAGCCCCCTGTTCTCCTCGGCGTCGGCCGACGAGCCGTTCGTCGGGGTACGCCGGTACCTGCCGGCCGCTCCCGTGCCCACAACCGGTGGCCCGGCCGCCTCGGGCAACATGTCCGGCTGGATCAACAACGCCATCGCCGCCACCGGGGTGCCCGCCAGCTGGGCCCAGGGTCTGTCGATCATCGCCCAGCACGAGTCGAGCGGCAATCCCACAGCAGTCAACAACACCGATATCAACGCTCAGCAGGGCCATCCCTCCGAGGGGTTGTGTCAGGTCATCGCCCCCACCTTCAATTCCTACGCCCTGCCCGGGCACACCGACATTCTCAACCCAGTCGACAACACCATCGCCGCCATCCGCTACATCCAGGCCCGCTACGGAAGCATCGACAACGTTCCCGGGGTCCGGGCGGTGGAGTCCGGCGGCTCCTACGTCGGCTATTGAGCGAAGAGAGGGATACCGATGGTCACGGTCAGCCAGCTGGAGAGCTTCAATCCCGGCGGTCTCTCCGCGGCGGCAGCCAGCTTCAGCCACGCCGCTGAGGGTCTCGGTGTCGCCCAGCGCGACATTGCGTCGGCCAACGCCCAACTGGCGGGTTGGAGTGGTCCGGCGGCCGCCCGCGCCCACGCCACCGTCAGCCGGCTGTCCGCCGGGCTCAACCCTGCAGTCGCCTCGGTGGGTACTGTGGAGTCGGCGGTATCGACCTTCGTGGCTGCGGTCTCCAACGCCAAGAGCATGCTCGCCGGCGCACTGAGCGCCGCCCAGGGATCAGGTTGCACCGTCGGCCCCGACGGTTCGGTCACCGCACCACCGGCGCCCGCCGTCCCGGCCGGCGGAACAGCCAACGTGCCCATCGGGACCCAGGCCCTGGTGCAGGACGCCGTCAACCAGCACAACCAGGTGGTGGCCCAGGCCAGAGGTTGGCAGCAGACCATCCGACAGGCACTGCAGTCCGCCACCGCCGCTGACCAGGCCGCCGCTGGGACCCTGGAGGGAGCGCTGGGCGGGGCGGGTCGCCTGGGTACCGTCGTGACCGGAGCCGCCTGAGCACCCCGGACGGACCCATGCTCGTCAGGCCTGCGGTGACGTCCAACACGTGGCGATGCGCTGGCTGGGTCCGGCCAGGGACACGGTGCCGTCGGGGCGAAGGACCACGGCCACCGAGCCGCCCGGTTGATGCACGGTCACCGCCGCGCCCACCCGGCCCCAGTGGTGGCAAGCCAGAACTGCCGCGCAGGCGCCGGTCCCACAGGCCAGGGTCTCGCCCACGCCGCGCTCCCACACCCGCATGGTGACCTCGTCGGGTCCCGGTCCCAGTGCGACGAACTCCACGTTGCGTCCTGCCGGATCAGCACTGCCCAACTGCGGCCCCAGGGCGGCCACGTCGACGCCCGCCGGGTCATCACCGAGCACCACCAGATGGGGATTGCCCATATCGACCAGCAGGTGGCCGTGGCCCACGTTGCAGCGCTCGGTCTCCCCCTCGATCAGAGCCCGGCCCATCTCCACCACCGCCCACACGGTGTCGCCGGTCGTGTTGCCCGCCGGCGTGTCTGTGGTGCCGGTGGGACGGACGGTGACCTCGCGCCGGCCGGCGGGAGTGACCACGCCGAAGGGGACGCCTGCCTCGACGGCCCCGGCGGTCAGTGCCGCCTGAGCCAGGCAACGCATCCCGTTGCCGGACATCTCGGCGGACGAACCGTCGGCGTTCCACAGCTCGAAGCGCAGCACAGCCCCCCGGTCGGCTCCCGCCCGGGTAGCGCGGATGAGCCCGTCGGCGCCGATGCCCAGGTGTCGGTCGCACACCCGACGGGCCGTGCCCGGGCCGATGTCGGGGGCGCTCCCGTCGAGGTCGAGCAGGAGAACGAAGTCGTTGCCGGCCCCGTGGTACTTGGTCAGCACCAGCGTCCCCACCGGCGCCGGGATCGTTGGGGTGGACGGAGAGGTGGCAGTCATGGTCGGCTCCAGTTTCTCAGGAGCGGGGCGACAACGGCGAGCGGATTCTCCGACGTGCCCACCCAGGCGATCCGGGGGTCCCGCCTCCACCACATCCGCTGGCGACGGGCGAACGCCCGGGTGCGCCGCAGCGCCACCTCTCGGGCCTCGGGCAGGGCCACGCCGTCCTCGAGGTGGCCGAGCACCTCCCGGTAGCCGAGGGCCTGGCGGGAGGTGGGGCCCATGGCTGCCGCCAGGCCGGCGACCTCGTCCACCAACCCGGCATCGACCATGGCGTCGAAGCGTCGCTCGATGCGCTCGGCGACCGCCGGACGGGGTAACCACAGCCCGGCCAGCCGCCACCGGGTGGGGGGGTGGGCGGTGATCCCAGGACCCGCTTGGGAGAATGGCGTCCCCCCTCCAAGGGTCACCTCCAGCGCCCGGATCACCCTGCGGCGGTTGGTCGGCTCCATCCGGGCGGCGGCCGCCGGGTCGACCTGGTTGAGCATGCGGTACAGGCGGGCCAGTCCGGCCTCGCCGTAGGCGTCGACCTCCGCCTCCAGGTCGGCCCTGATCTGCGGATAGCGCCCCGGGGGGGTGAACCCGTCGACCAGGGCGTGGACGTACAGCCCGCTGCCGCCAACCAGCAGGGCGCGGTGGCCTCGACGCTCGATACCGTCCACCGCGTCGGTGGCCGCCGCCAACCAGTCGGTGACACTCCACTCCCCCGCCGGGTCGACCAGGTCGATCAGGTGGTGGGCGACCGCGACCTGTTCGGCCACGCTGGGCTTGGCCGTGCCGATGTCCATCCCCCGGTAGACCTGCATGGAGTCCGCGCTGACCACCTCAACATCGTCAAGGTGCCGGGCTGTCTCCAGGGCCACGGCACTCTTGCCCGAGGCCGTGCAGCCGACGATGGCCAGATGGCGAGTACCGGCTTCCGTGGGCGTCGACCGCTCGCGGCCAGTCAGGCCGCCGTCACCGGGATCAGCGTCCGGTGGCTGGGCTTGGCGGTGACCTCGATCAGCTCACCGGTGAGGAAGTGAGGGGCGCCGCGACCGATCCGAACATCGGCGAACGACCCCGGTCGAAGGACCCGGCCACCGATCGGGCGGAAGTGGACCAACTTGCCCTGGGCGGTGCGGCCGCTGGTCATGGCCGGATCACGTTTGGACGGGCCCTCCACGACGACCTCCTCCACCCGACCCTCACGGGCCTGGTGCTTGGCCAGGGCGGACCTCTCGACCACGACGCGGAGCCGCTCGAAACGCTCGGCCACCACCGCGGGATCGACCAGGTCGGCCCGCTCGCCGGCCTCGGTCCCCGGGCGGGGCGAGTAGATGAAGGTGAAGGCGCTGTCGTAGGACGCCTCGGCTGCCACCTCCAGCGTGCGGGCGAAGTCGTCGTCGGTTTCGCCGGGGAAGCCGACGATGATGTCGGTGGTCACCGCCAGGTCGTCGATTCCGGACCGGGCCGCGCCCAGTTTGGTCAGATACCGCTCGGCGGTGTAACCCCGGTGCATCTGGGCCAGGATCCGATCACTGCCAGACTGCAAAGGGAAGTGCAGGTGGGGACAGATCGCCGGCTCCTCGGCCATGGCGGCGATGGTCTCGGGGCGCAGATCCTTGGGATGGGGGCTGGTGTAGCGGACCCGGCGGATGCCGTCGATGCCGGCCACGGCGCGCAGCAGGTCGGCGAAGAGAGGGCGGGCCCGGGGCCGCTCGTCGGTGGTCCACGCCCCGCCGGTCACCGCCACCGCCTGGCGCCACGCCGGGTCGGTCCGCCGAGCCGACGTCAGGTCGCGACCGTAGGAGTTCACGTTCTGGCCGAGGAGGGTCACCTCGACGGTGCCCGAAGCGGCCAGATCGGTGATCTCGTGGACGACCTGAGCGAAGGGACGGCTGACCTCAGGACCCCGGACGGCAGGAACGATGCAGAACGCGCAGTTGTTGTCGCAGCCCATCTGGATGGTCACCCACGCCGCCCATCCCTGGCCCCGGTGGACCGGCAGGGCGGAGGGGAACAGCTCGGCGTTGGGGTCGGCCACGTCGAGGATCTCGATGACCGGCCCGGACCTTGTGGCCTCGGCGAGCAGCTCTGCGGCCCGGCCCACGTTGTGGGTGCCCCACACCGCGTCCACCCACGGCGCGCGGGAGCGAACGGCGTCCCGGTCCTTCTGGGCCAGGCAACCTCCGACGGCGATCTGCATCCCCGGTCGACGGTCCTTGACCGACTTCAGATGACCGAGCGTGCCATAGAGCTTGTTGTCGGCGTTCTCCCGGATGCAGCACGTGTTGAGCACGATCACGTCGGCGTCGTCGACATCGTGGGCCGGGACCAAGCCGTCCGCTTCGAGCAGGCCGGCGAGGCGTTCGGAGTCGTGCACGTTCATCTGGCATCCGAACGTACGGACCAGATATCGGCGGGGATGGGCGTCGACCACGCTGGGAGCATACAAACAGGCCGGGCACCAAGCCGTGGCGCCCTCCGGATGGTGCAGCCCGCCCATGAGCCATCGTTGGACGCTATCGGGACGAAGTTCCCCAACCGGGGCGAACCTCTCCTACACTTGGCACCAATCGAGCCCCGAGGAGCAGCAAGTGGCAAATCTTCGACCCACCCGACTGGTCGTCGGCTTGGCGGCCGCCGCCCTGGCCATCTCGACCGGACCCGCACTGGCCGCCGTTGCCAAACCGACCGCCCCGGCGTTGGCGGCCACCGCCACCATGGCCACCCATCTTCGCAACGCCACCTCCCTGGGCGCCGCCCCGGCCTCGGCCCCGGTACCCGTCACCGTGACCCTGACCCCCCGCAACCCCGCCGCTCTCGACGCCCTCATCGCCGCACAGACCAACCGGGCCAGCTCGTCCTATCACCGCTACCTCACCCCGGCCACCTTCGCCGCCCGCTTCGGCGCCACCTCGGCCCAACTCAACTCGGTCACCGCCTACCTGCGCGCCTCGGGGCTGTCGGCAGTGGCGGCCAGCCCCAACCATCTGGCGGTGACCGGCCAGGCGACGGCGGCCAGCGCCGAGAAGGCGTTCCACACCACCCTCGGGCTCTTCGACCAGGCCGGTAGGACGATCCTGGCCAACACCGCTCCGGCCCTGGTACCACAATCGTTGGCCGGCCTGGTCAGCGGGGTCGTCGGGCTCAACCAGGCCCAGAGCGCCCACGGCTTCACCACCAACACCGCCATCAAGCACACCTCCACCAACGCCATCTCGTCCACCTCCTTCAACCCCCCGGCGCTGGCCACCGCCTATGACGCCACATCGCTTCCGGCGGCCACCGGCACCGCCATGGCCATCCTGGCCGAGGGTGATCTCACCCAGGTGGTCAAGGATCTGCGCACCGAAGAGGCCGCCAACCACCTGCCCCAGGTTCCGGTGACCATCGTGCCCACCGGAGCGACCAGCTCGGACACCTCCGGGGTCATCGAGTGGGACCTCGACTCCCAGACGTCGACGGCCATGGCCAACAACGTGAAGGCCCTGTACCTCTACGACGCCCCCAGTCTCAACGATCCTGACATCGTCAACGAGGTCAACGCCTTCGTCTCCCAGGACCGGGCCCCGGCCGGGTCGGCGTCGTTCGGCGAATGCGACTCCCAGGCCAGCCAGGACGGGACGACCACTGCGGTCGACAACGCCTTGAAGGAAGCGTCGGCCCAGGGCCAGACCCTCTTTGCCTCGTCGGGCGACACCGGGTCGAGCTGTGCGGTCGCATCCCTGCCCATCATCGGCCAGGTTCCTGGCAGCCCCGAGACCAGCTATCCGGCATCGGGTACCTACACCGCAGGCGTGGGGGGCACCACGCTGGCCACCACCCATGGCACCTATGCCAACGAGAGCGGCTGGAGCGGGAGCGGCGGCGGACGGAGCACCGAGGCGCCCGGACCCTGGACGACCAATGCCGACCGCACCGTGTCCGCCTCGTCCTCGTCGGGCGGGGGCCTCCTCGGCGTGCTGTCCGCCCTGTCCGGCCAGAACGGGACCGCCCCGGCGACAGCCAGCCGGGCCGTGCCCGACCTGGCCATGGACGCCGACCCCAGCACCGGCGCCAACATCGTGGTGAACGGCTCCGTCGAGACCGTCGGGGGGACGAGCCTGGCCTCGCCTCTGGCTCTGGGAGCCTGGACCCGGATCAACGGGGTGCACGGCAACAACCTCGGCCCCGCGGCCCCGGCCATCTACGGCCTGTACAACTCGACACATCCCTCGGGGAGCGCCGGAGGGGCCACGCCGGGCCTTCACGATGTCGTCTCCGGTAGCAACGGGGCCTACAGCGCCAAGCCCGGCTACGACCTGGTTACCGGCCTGGGCACCATCGACGTCGCCGCTCTCAGCAAGGTCATCTGAGCGGGCGCTTCCCCCTGTGTCGAGGGGCTGGCCTGCACCGCCGGCCCCTCTGGTGACGGCCCTATGTGCCGGTCCTTTTGATGAGGTCACGGCCGATGATCTCCTTCATGATCTCGGTCGTGCCCCCATAGATGCGGGTGATGCGGGCATCGACATAGGCTCGTCCGATCGGGTATTCGGCCATGTAGCCGTAGCCCCCGTGCAGCTGCACGGCGGTGTCGACGGCACGGCCCTGGAGCTCGGTGCACCACCACTTGGCCATGGCCGCCTCCGGCGCCGAGAGCTCGCCGGCATTGAGGGCCAGCACGCACTGGTCGACGAAAGCCTGCGCAACTCGCACCTCGGTGGCCATCTCCGCCAAACGGAACTTGGTGTTCTGCAGACTGGCGACCGAGCTGCCGAACGCCTGGCGCTCCGTGGTGTAGGCCAGGGCGGCATCGAGGGAGGCCTGGGCGGCGGCCACTCCGGCAACGGCGATCGACAGTCGCTCCTGGGGCAGGTTGACCATCAGATGGGCAAACCCTCGGCCCTCCTCGCCGAGAAGGTTGTCGACGGGCACGGCGACGTCGGTGAAGAACAGCTCGGCGGTGTCCTGGGAGTGCAGCCCGATCTTGTCCAGGTTGCGGCCCCGCTCGAAGCCCCCCATGCCCCGCTCGACGACGACCAGCGACATGCCGGCGTGACGGGCCGACGGATCGGTCTTGACGGCGACGATCACCAGGTCGGCGTTGATACCGTTGGTGATAAAGGTCTTGGAGCCGTTGAGGACGTAGTGGTCGCCAGTGCGGACGGCCGTGGTCTTGATCGACGCCAGATCCGACCCGGCGCCCGGTTCGGTCATGGCCACCGCGGTGATCAGGCCACCCGCGCAGATCCCTGGGAGCCAACGAGCCTTCTGGTCCTCGGTGGCCAGATTGAGGTAGTACGGCATGCAGATGTCGTTGTGCAGGCTGAGGGCCAGACCGGCGCCGCCCAGCCCGACGAGCTGCACCTCCTCGTCGATGATCTGGTTGTAGCGGAAGTCGCTCGTGCCTCCGCCGCCATAGGACTCCGGGGCGTCGATGCCCAAGAATCCGCTCTTGCCGGCGGAGACGAACAGCTCCCGATCGACGATCCCATTGCGCTCCCAGGCGTCTCGGTGGGGCACCGCCTGGCCCTCGAGAAACGCCCGGAAGCTGTCCCGGAACAGATCATGCTCCTCGGTGAAACCGATCAGTCTCTGCATTGCGGAGCTCCTGGCTCATGATTGGGAGGGCACGTCGGAGAACGTCCAGGGAACACTCGGCGGTAGGCCGGGAGGCGCCATGTGGTAACGAGACCGAACCCTGGTGCTCAGTCCTCCAGACTGATCGGTTGATCATCGGACGGGTCGGCGCCAATGACGTCGTCGGCGCTGATGCCACCGAGGCCCACCTCTTGGCGGACCTTCTCCGAGACCTCGATCATCAGCTCGAGGTTCTCGGCCAGAAAAGCCTTGGCGTTCTCCCGGCCCTGCCCGAGCTGCTCGCCCTGGTAGGTATACCAGGCCCCAGACTTCTTGATGATGTTTTTCTCGACGGCCACGTCGAGAAGGGTCCCCTCCCGGCTGATGCCCTTGCCATACATGATGTCGAACTCGGCTTGGCGGAAGGGGGGGCTGCACTTGTTCTTGACGACCTTGACCCGAGTCCGGTTCCCGACCACCTCGGCACCGTCCTTGATGGACTCGATGCGCCGGATGTCGAGCCGGATCGACGAGTAGAACTTCAATGCCTTGCCGCCGGGGGTGGTCTCCGGGCTGTTGTGAACAACGACACCGTCGGCCAGATAGTTGTGGCTGCCTTCCACCTCGATGTCGAAGCGGTGCATGCTCCGGGTCGGTGGCTTGACACCGACCTTGATGACGGGAAGGGGCATCAGCTCATGGCGCATGGACGCGAAGCTGGGCTCAACGGCGAACTGTCCTCGGAATCGGGACTGCAGCTTGTAGTCCATGGACGGGTGCACGTACGGGGCGATTAGGGCCTGGAACGTCGCCGAGGAGTCCTTGTCGAACACCATGACTGCCTTACCAGCGACACCGGCGTGGCTCAGCCGACCGTGGATTCCCCAGGTGTCGGCCAGATGCTCGAGGAGGCGCTGGCGGGTTGTTGTCTCCATGGCCTCCACGCAGATCTCCACGCGCCCACTCCCGTGCCGGGTCCGCTCCTGGAGACCCGTCGCCCGCTCGGTGCAACAGGCATCGTCGATGTACCAGACGGCCAGGGACAGGGGGGTGAGCGCCTTCAGGTACTCCTCGTTCAGCACCTTCTTGCCACAGAGGTAGGTGGCGTGGCGCAGCTCGGCCAGCTCGCCAAGCGGCTGTACGTCGTAGAACACGGCACCCTTGGTGTTGGTGGACCGGACGCAGTTCAGGTTGGCGAAGAGCGACGCTTGCCAGTCGGCGTACTTGGTCTGGGCCGCGCCATGCCCGAAGCGGTACCGGGCTTCATGACCACTTCGCGATGGCGACAAGGCCCCATCGCCCATCAGGCCGCCCAGGATCACTTCCCACTGCAGGTCCGACAGCCGGTGGGGCACCGCTTGGAGCACGCGATCCCCGACCCGTAGCTCCCCCGCCTCCTGCCAGCCTCCCGGCGTGCGGATCTGGTGGTTGGCGGTACAGGAGAACTGGGCTCGTCCGTTGCCCCCCGGCCGGGCCACGGTGACTTGGAGGAACTGGTCGGTCACGCCGTTGTCGAACCAATTGACCACCTTTTTCGGGACGACCGCCCCAAGCTCGGGATCATAGGAGAGCACCTCGGCCGGCATGCGCTGGTTGACGATCTTGCCGATCTGCTCTTGGCTCCCGTCGGCCAGGGTCACCCGGGTCCCGTAGGAGAAGCAGCCGAACATGACACCGATCTTTTCCCGCAGCTGGTTGATGAAGATGCAGATGGTGTTCGACCGGTTGAGGGTGGCGGTCAGCTTTCGCAGCGCCTGGGACATGAGCCGGGCCTGGAGACCGACATGGGAGTCACCCATGTCGCCCTCGATCTCAGCGCGGGGCGTGAGGGCGGCGACCGAGTCAATGACGATGATGTCGAGGGCTCCGGAGCGGATCAGCATGTCGGCGATCTCCAGCGCCTGCTCCCCGGTGTCAGGCTGGGAGATGAGCAGGTCGTCGATGTTGACTCCGATAGCCCGGGCGTAGACCGGGTCCATGGCGTGCTCGGCGTCGACATAGGCACAGATGCCGCCGTTGCGCTGGGCCTCAGCCACTGCGTGCATGGCCAGGGTGGACTTGCCCGAGGACTCCGGGCCGTAGATCTCCACCACCCGGCCCCGAGGAAGGCCTCCGATGCCCAGGGCAATGTCAAGGGAGAGGGCGCCGGTGGAGATGGACTCAATGCCCATGCTCAAGTTGTCACCCATCCGCATGACGGCGCCCTTGCCGAACTGCTTCTCGATCTGACCCATGGCCATGTCGAGTGCTTTGTCTCGCTCCACTGGAGTCTCCCTCTCGCTTCGCTTCCGGTTCGGGCATCACCCTACGAAGGGGGTGTGACCATCACCCGGAGGCGAGAGGTCACCCGGCCTGCTGAGCCGGCACGATTCTCCCATCGCCGGGAAAATCACATGGCTGTTCTTCAACGACAGCATAGACACGAACGCACGTTCGGGGGTGGATGCTATCGATCGATCCAACTGGCCATGAGCGCCGGGGGTTCGTCGACCCGCTGGGCCGTTGACCTGCAGGCCAAGCTGCGGTTCCGCTGAGGCCCCGATGGATCCCGGGCACCGCCGTCGCCGCCGGTCGTTTGCTCAGGCCGGGAGGCGCATTATGCACGTCTGAGAGGCCGTGGCCAGCAGGGTCCCGTCGGGGGACCACAGGTGGGTGATCCCGTAGCCATAGCCGTCGACCAGGGCCTGGGCGCGCATGTCCATCAGCACCCATGCCTCGTTCGGGGCGGCCGGCGGCCCGAACCGAACGGTGTTGTCGAGGCTCGTGCCACCGGTTCGTCCGCTCGCCTTGCCCAGGGCGGCGCCCAACATGTCAGCCTGCCAACCGAGCGCCGCCGCCGACAACCGGGCAACACCGTGGGGTCGGCACCACAGCGCCACCTGGGCGGCGGGCCCGTCCTCGAAGCCGATCGCCATGCGCATGTCGGAGAGGAGGATGTGACTCTGGACGTCGGCGTCGATCTCCGGATGACGAAACGCGAAGGGCGGACAAACCTCGGGCGGGGCGACGGTGGGCATGGTCTCCCACTGGTCGTGCGGACCCGACGCGCCGGCAGCGACGTTGACGGCGGCGCCGAGAGCGGTGAACAGCTCCCGGCCATCGACGGTGGCGGTTACCCGCAGCTGGGAGGTACGTCGACCGTTTGCCGACACGGCGGCGACGAGATCGATGGTCTGGCCGGCGCCACACGACGAGGCGAACTGCACCGTGACCCAGGTGACCGCCCGGCCCGCCAGATGCTCCATCATGGCGATAGAGACGGCTACCGCCACCCCCCCATAGAGGCGTCCGGTGGGGTTTGTCTGGGTCGGGCTGACCGTCAAGGTGGCTTGGAGCCCGTCGCTCGACGTCTTCAAGCCAAGCCAGTCGAGGTCTGCGGTGTTGTCCTGCATCGTTGTCCTTGCTGTGGACGCTGACCGGTGCATCAGCCCGGCCATGGTCGTGGTCGGCTTCGTTGGCTTGCAACTTGGCATGTGGCTGGCCGTCTACCCTGAACCGATGGGAACCATGGTCGGACTCCGCGTCGCCCTGTCGGATCGGCCCGGGGCCCTG
>JALZAH010000254.1 GCA_030948425.1 Actinomycetota bacterium | reverse complement strand
AACGACAGGGGCTGGCTTCGTCGTTCGATGAGACAGAAGCTCGCTACGTCCCAAAAGGTGGTGGTTCCCCCGTTGCCGAGCACGATCTCGTAGCCGTCGGGTAAGGAGAACAGCTCCGTCAGGCCTGTGCGCAGGCGCCCGACGAGGGACTTGACCGCCGGCTGGCGGTGACTGGTGCCGAGCACGGTGGTGGCTGCCTCGACAACGGCGGCGACGGCTTGGGGACGGACCTTGGACGGCCCGGAGCCGAATCGGCCATCGGCGGGCAGGAGGTCGGCCGGGATGCGGATATCAGCTTCTGGATTGCCGGTCACTGTGTCAGCATGGCAGCAATGTCTCGTGTCTCCCAACGGATAGCCTCCGTCAGCGAATCCGCCACCCTTGCTGTCGACGCCAAAGCCCGGGCACTCAGGGCGGCCGGCGAGGACGTCATCGGCTTTGGCGCCGGCGAACCGGACTTCCCGACGCCGGCGCACATCGTCGATGCCGCGGCGACCGCCTGTCGCCACCCGAAGAACCACAAGTACAGCCCGGCCGCCGGTCTGCCCGAGCTGCGAGCCGCGGTGGCGACCAAGACCGGGCGGGACTCCGCCTACGACGTCGCTGCTGCCCAGGTCCTGATCACCAACGGCGGCAAGCACGCCGTCGAGCAGACCTTCGCCGTCCTGGTGGACCCGGGCGACGAGGTCATCGTCCCCGCTCCGTATTGGACGACCTATCCCGAGGCCATCGCCCTGGCCGGAGGTCGGGCCGTGGAGCTGGCCACCACCGGCGATACCGGTTTCAAGGTCACCGTGGAGCGTCTCGAGGCCGCTCGCACGGAGCGGACCAAGATCGTGCTGTTCGTCTCCCCGTCCAACCCGACGGGCGCCGTGTACCGCCGCGACGAGATCGCCGCCATCGGGCGTTGGGCCGTCGACAACGGCATCTGGGTGGTCACCGACGAGATCTACGAGCACCTGATCTACGGCGATGCCGAGTTTCATTCCATGCCGGTTGTCGTGCCGGAGCTGGCCGACACCTGCGTCATCATCAACGGGGTGGCCAAGACCTACGCCATGACCGGCTGGCGGGTCGGGTGGATGATCGGCCCCACCGATGTCATCGCCGCCGCTGCCAACCTCCAGTCCCACACCACCTCCAACGTCTGCAACGTCGCCCAGCGAGCGGCCCAGGCCGCCGTCGAGGGGCCCCTCGACGCCGTGGCGGAGATGCGGGCCACCTATGACCGGCGGCGCCAGACCATCGTGGGGATGCTCCGCAACATCGACGGGGTCGAGTGCGTGGAACCGGAAGGGGCGTTCTATGCGTTCCCGAGCTTCGAGGGCGTCCTCGGGCGCAGCATCGCCGGGCGCACCCCCCGTTCCACCCTGGAGCTGGCCGAGATCGTCCTCGAGGCGGCAAAGGTCGCCTTCGTTCCCGGAGAGGCGTTCGGGGCGCCCGGCTACGGCCGGTTCTCCTACGCTCTGGGCGACGAGACCATGGTGGAGGGCGTCAACCGGGTGGCCAAGTTGCTCGGCTGAGGTCGCCGGAGCTGGCGCTGAGCTCGCCGCCACACGAGCCGCTGAGCCCACCGGGGCTGGCGCCTCCGGCGATCCCTTTGCCACCATGGCGGGATGGGGCGGGTACTGGTCACCGAAGAGATCGCCGACTCCGGACTCGAGGTCGTGCGAGCCGCAGGCCATGTCGTCGACGTCCGCCTCGGGCTCAACCCCCTTGGCCTGCTCGACGCCGTCGTCGGGGCCCACGCTCTGATCATCCGTTCCGCCACCCAGGTCGACGCCGGAGTCATCGACGCGGCGCGGGACCTGGTGGTCATCGGCCGGGCCGGGATCGGCCTGGACAACGTCGACGTGCCCGCTGCCACCCGTCGTGGAGTGCTGGTGGCCAACGCCCCGCAGTCGAACATCATCTCCGCCGCCGAACACACCATGGCCCTCCTGCTGGCTCAGGCTCGCAATGTGGCCCAGGCTCACAGCGCCCTGGTGGCCGGACGCTGGGAGCGCGCCCGCTGGGAGGGGGTGGAGCTGCACGGCAAGACCCTCGGGGTCGTCGGCCTCGGCCGCGTTGGTGCCCTCGTCGCTCAGCGGGCTGCCGCTTTCGGGATGCACCTGCTCGCCTATGACCCCTACGTCTCCGCGGAGCGGGCCCGCCAGTTGGGCGCCGAGCTCCTGGCGCTCGACGAGCTCGTGGGTCGCTCGGACTTCGTGACCATCCACCTGCCTCGGACCCCCGAGACGATCGGTCTGATCAACACCGAACTGCTGGGTCTGGCCAAGCCAGGTTTGCGGATCGTCAACGTGGCCCGGGGTGGCATCGTGGACGAGACGGCCCTGGCCGAGGCCCTCGACGCCGGGACGATCGCTGGTGCCGCCCTCGACGTCTTCGCCGCCGAGCCCACTACCTCGTCGCCTCTGTTCGCCTCTGACAAGATCGTCGTCACCCCTCACCTGGGGGCCAGTACCCGCGAGGCTCAGGACAAGGCCGGTCTGGCCATCGCTGGGCAGGTCACCCTGGCCCTGGCCGGTCAGCTGGTGCCCTTCGCAGTGAACGTCGCCGCCTCGGAGGTCCCCGAGGCGGTCGCCCCCTTTGTGCCCCTCGCCGAGCAGCTCGGTCGTCTGTGGGCGTCGATGGTCCGGGAGCTGCCCGGAGAGGTGGAGGTCGGTTACGAGGGCGGTCTGGCCGATGCCGACACCCGGTTGCTGACCCTTTCGGTGCTGCGCGGGGTGTGCTCTATCGCCTCCGACGAGCCGGTCTCGTGGGTCAATGCCGCCCAGATTGCCGAGGAGCGGGGCCTCGATGTTCGCTCCACCACGGCGTCAGCCACCGGTGACTACGTCAACCTGCTGACGGTGCGCGGCGGTGGTCACGCCGTGGCCGGGACCATCTTCGCCCACAACGGCGTCCACCGCATTGTCATGGTCGACGATCACGACATCGAGTTGCCCCTGGCTCGGTGGATCCTGGTGGTCCGCAACGACGACAGCATCGGTATGGTCGCCGCAGTGACCGCCGTCCTGGCTGGCGCCGCCCTCAACATCGTGGACCTCAAGGTCGGGCGCAGCGCCGCCGGGGGCACGGCGATGATGGCACTGTCGTTCGAGGAACCGGTGCCCTCTGAGGTGGTCGCCGCCCTAGCCGGGACACGCGGCGTCCTGGAAGCGTCACTGCTGGCCGAGGTCTGAGACCGGTCCCCGAGCTCGGCCAGCCGCCAGGCGACCTTGAGGCTCCGATGCTGGTCGAGTCGAATGGTAGCGAGGCGAACTGTGTTGCGAAAAAGTGCACCTGTGCGCTTTTTCGCAACACAGAAGCGGCTCCGACGGTGTCCGAGCTACCCGCCCGGTGGGCACCCTGGTCATCGAGGGGCAAGCGGTGTGGGGGGGCAGCCGGCCCTACCGGTCAGCGCTTCGCCCGCTGAAAGCCGTCATCCTCGGCGTCGGCCGAGCTGCGGTAGCAACGGTCTGCCCTGGCCCGGTCATAGGCGAACATACCCGGCAGATGGAACAGCCCGCTGCGCATCTTGACTTTGACGGGGTGGTCCTGATCGCAGGTCCCGTCGGCGGCCGGCTCCTGCCAACGCTCCGGGCGGCGGGTGCGCCCGGAACGCGTGGGGGCGCCGACCGCGACACTCGAGGTCCCGCCCCGCACAGGCGGGACATCGACGTGGATGGACGCCAGGCGTTCGCGCACTTTGTCGAGGTTCCCCTGCTCGGACCGTCCGCCGGCCGGACGGCTGGCGGGGGCGGGCGTCGGGGGCGCACCGGCATCGGCACCGGTAATGGCACCGGCATCGGCACCGGTAATGGCGTCGGCGTCTGCACCGATGTCGGTGCCGCCCTCGGCACCGTTCCCGGCGATGTCGACATCCGGGACGGAGTCGGGGGCATCGGGGGGTGGCTGCAATGGGGACGCGGCGGCGCTGATCGACGGCGCCGCCGCCCGCTGGCTTCGGAAAACATCAAGGTCGGTGATGGGCGGGGCGGCCGGCAGGGCGGCGGTCCGGTGCCCGCTCGTCAGCTCCGATGGTCCCGGGGAACGGCCCCGGCCCCAGGGACGCAGGCCGGTACCGACCTGGCCGAGCACAATCCGGCCGATCGCCCACAGCCCGCCAACAGCCACACCGAGGAGCAGGAGACGACGAACCCGACGGCTCATGTGGTCAACCGTAGTGCGCCACCGCGTCGCCAGCCGGCTGGGCCGAGCCCGATGGACCGGGGGGTGGTCAAGCCGGTCAGACCCGGGGTTCAGACCGTCGTGGTGGGCAGCCAGTCCGGGCGGCCGGGCTCGTAGGCGTCGATGTCGTCGCCCCAGCGCAGGGTCAGGCCCACGTCGTCGAGGCCCTCGAGAAGGCGGTGGCGGGTGAAGGCGTCGAGGGGGAACGTCGCCTCGATCCCGGCGGCCGGGGCGGCCACACTCAAGCGTTCCACATCGATCGTGATCTCCAGCGTGGGATCGGCGGTCACCGCAACGAGGAGGGCATCGCCGGTCGGGCTGTCGACCTGCACCGGTACCAGACCGGCCTTGGTGGCGTTGTTGCGGAAGATGTCCCCGAAGCGGGGAGAGATCACCGCCCGGAACCCGTAGTCGGTCAGGGCCCACACAGCGTGCTCCCGGGACGATCCGGTGCCGAAGTTGGGCCCGGCCACCAGGATCGTGGCCCCGGCGTACTGCGCCTGGTTGAGGACGAAGTGGCGATCGTCACGCCATTCACCAAAGAGTCCCTTGCCGAAACCGGTCCGTTCCACTCGCTTGAGCCAGTCACTGGGAATGATCTGGTCAGTGTCGACATCGGAGCGATCCAGGGGGACCGCAGTCCCCGTGATCACCTGTACGGGTTCCATAACGTGGCTCCTCTCGAGGGCTGGACAGCGATCATGGAAGGTCGGCGGGTGCGGCAAAGTGCCCAGCGACGGCGGTGGCCGCCGCCACCTCAGGCGACACCAGATGGGTGCGGCCACCGCGACCCTGGCGACCCTCGAAGTTGCGGTTCGACGTCGACGCCGCCCGCTCCCCGGGCTTCAGCTTGTCGGGGTTCATGGCCAGGCACATCGAACAGCCAGGCAGGCGCCACTCGAAACCGGCGGCGGTGAAGACCTCGTCGAGACCCTCCGCCTCGGCTTGGGCTTTGACCTGGCCGGAACCGGGGACGACCAGGGCCCGCATGGCGTCGGCCACCTGGCGGCCGGCGAGCACGGCGGCTGCCGCCCGCAGATCCTCGATTCGGGCGTTGGTGCACGATCCGATGAACACCGTGTCAACCTTGATGTCGCGCACTGGCGTGCCCGCCGTCAGGCCCATGTAGGCGAGGGCCCGACTGGCCGATTCCCTAGCCGACGGATCGTTGAAGCCTGCAGGGTCGGGGACCGAGGAACCGATGGGAACGACCTGGCCGGGGTTGGTGCCCCACGAGACCTGCGGGGTGAGGGTGGATGCGTCGATGGTCACGGTCTTGTCGAAGACAGCCGCCTCGTCGCTCCGCAAAGCCCGCCAGTCCTCGACGGCCCGATCCCACGCTTCACCCTGAGGGGCGTGGGGGCGGCCTTGGAGGTAGGCGAACGTGGTGTCGTCGGGGGAGATCATGCCGGCCCGGGCGCCGGCCTCGATCGACATGTTGCACACGGTCATGCGCCCCTCCATGGACAGCGCTTCGATGGCCGCGCCCCGATACTCGATGACGTGGCCGATGCCGCCGCCGGTACCGATGGTGGCGATGATGGCCAACACGATGTCCTTGGCAGTGACGCCCGCCGGGACGTCCCCGTTGAGCTCGACGGCCATCGTCGAGGGCCGGTTCTGGGGAAGGGTCTGGGTGGCAAGCACGTGTTCGACCTCGCTGGTGCCGATGCCGAAGGCCAGCGCCCCGAACGCCCCGTGGGTCGATGTGTGACTGTCGCCGCACACCACGGTCATGCCCGGCTGGGTGAGGCCCAGCTCAGGGCCGATGATGTGGACGATGCCCTGGTGGGCGTCGCCCATGGCGTAGATGGGGATCCCCGCCTCGGCGCAGTTGGAGGCCAAAACGTCCATCTGCAGGGCGGAGACCGGATCCTCTACCTCCAGACTGGTGGTGGGCACGTTGTGGTCCATGGTGGCCACCGTCAGGTCGGGTCGACGGACCCGACGGCCTTCCAGGCGCAACCCGTCGAAGGCCTGAGGGGAGGTGACCTCGTGGACCAGGTGGAGGTCGATGTAGAGCAGATCGGGTTCGCCCTCGGCCTGGTGGACCACATGGCGACCCCAGACCTTCTCGGCCAGTGTCTTGGGGGACATCAGTACGTTCTCACAATCTGAGATAGATTCTCGAGCTATGAGAAAGAGTGTAGACGTCGACGACCCCTCTGCGCTTGCCACCGACCCCGGTCGGCGTCTCAGCGGCGTCGGAGTGGTGGACAAGACCGTCGCCATCCTCGAGGTTCTGGCCGGTGGTCCGGCCGCTCTGGCCCCGTTGGCCGGGGCGACGGGGATGCCGAGGGCGACCGCCCACCGTCTGGCCGTGGCTCTGGAGATCCACGGGTTCGTCGAACGCGACCCGGCCGGCCGGTTCGTGCTCGGCCACCGGTTGGTCGCCCTGGGCCGGGCGGCCGGACCGGGGGGGCGCAGCCTGGCTGACGTGGCCATGCCCGCCCTCGCCGCCCTGCGGGATCGCACGGGCGAGAGCACGCAGCTCTACGTTGTCTCCGGTGGTCAACGGGTGTGCGTTGCCTCTCTGGAATCCCCTCACGGGCTGCGGACCATGGTGGCAGTGGGGGCGGCCCTGCCCATGGAGTTGGGTTCGGCGGCTCGGGCTCTCATCGACCATCCCGATCTGGGCCGGCGCGGGTGGGTGCAGAGCGTTGAGGAGCGGCAGCCGGGAGTGGCCTCGGTGAGCGCCCCGGTGCGCATCGACGGAGCCATCGTCGCCGCCGTGTCGGTGTCGGGGCCCCTAGGGCGCACCACCCGTCATCCCGGGCGGCGCTACGGCGAGGCGGTGGTCGATGCCGCTCGGGCGGTGGAGCAGGCCCTCGGCTCTGGCGACGTGTAGGGGGTCTTCCGGTTAGTGGCGGTTAGTGGGGTCAGAACGGCGGCGAACACTACGACTAACAACGATGGATAGACGAACTTGATCGGCGACCATTCGCTCCGCGTCCGTGGTGGCGAGAAGGCAATCAGAGCAGCGCAAGCGCGTATCGACTCCTGGTCTGACCGTGGCGCTCGGTGACAGCGTCGTTACCAGCGCCCCTATTGGCAGCAGGCGGCGTTGCCGCCGGGAAGGCCGAGGGGGTCGATCGACTCGGGATTGAGGAGCTCGATGGCCAGGTCTCGGGCCGCCGCCAGACCCTCGGTTCTAAGGGCATACAGCTTGAAGCCTTCGGACCACCGGGCTTGGACCAAGCCGGCCCGAGAGAGCACGTGCAGGTGGTGGCTCACCAGCGGCTGGGGCAGGTTCTGGCTGTCCACCAGATCCCGAACGCACCGTTCGGTGACGCGGAGGGCAAGGAAGATCCTCAGCCGATTGGGGTCGGCCAAGGCGCGGGTCAGGGTAAGCACCTCGGCGCTGAAGTCGACCTCGACTTCCGCTCGGGCCATCACGAGTGAACCTTCCCAGAGGACAACCTCACCCTCTCATGGTACCGGTCTGGTCGGGGTCGCCCTGCGGCACACACCCGTAGCTGCGAGGTAGACGCCCGTCAGCTTGGGCGTGGGCTAGGACCTGTTCCACTACCAGGCGTTTGGCCTGCCAGACGGGAAAGGGTGTCGAGGTCGCGCCCGCTGGCGTCCGAGTTGAGCGCCCAGAGCCGGCGGGGAACAGGGCCGAGCCGAACAGGGCCACTACCGGGCGCCCGGGGCAGCTATCTTCGAGATCACCGTCGCTCAGGCCGTCGTGGGCGTCGCCGGGGGCCAACTCGGAGCGGTAGAGCTGGAAGCGACCAAGGGAGCGCTCGAACGGCGGTAGCACCTGCAGGCAGGTCGTCCACCACCCGGTCTCGATCATCTCCACGAACGCCTCGGGTAGCCCGGCGCAGCGCATGGACGGGCGTGGGTGGCCCAGTCGTAGCTCAGGGACACCAGCTCACAGCTGGCGTGTCCTTGATCGATGCCGAGGATCGAGTACCAGACGTCTCGGCTTCCATCGTTGGCGGGTCGACCCAACACGCCGACGTTGACAACGAGCGTGACGCCGTCGATGCAGACACGGCGCTCGGTCGGCAGCGTCCGCATCCATGC
>JALZAH010000247.1 GCA_030948425.1 Actinomycetota bacterium | reverse complement strand
GGACTACGCCCGACAGCGGAAGGTGTGGGATCAGCCCATCGGCGCTCACCAAGGGATCAGCCATCCCCTGGCCGCCGCCGCCATCAACGTCGAGTTGGCCCGGTTGATGACCGTGAAGGCGGCGTGGTCCCACGACCGCGGGGATCCGGCAGGCGAGGCATCCAACATGGCCAAGTACGCCGCCGCCGAGGCCGCTCTCGCCGCCCTGGACGCCGCCATCCAGACCCACGGTGGCAATGGTATGGCCTCGGAGTACGGTCTGGCTCACCTGTGGGGCATGGCCCGGCTGTTGCGCATTGCCCCCGTCACCCGGGAGATGGTGCTCAACTACGTCGCCCAGCACACCCTGGGCCTTCCCCGCTCGTACTGAACGGTCCCGACCGGATGCGGACCCTGTCAAGCAAACAACGTCATCGAGGGGACACGCGGCTACGGCGTGTTCCGCATGTGAGGGTCCCAACGTGATCCGCAGGCTCCTCGTCGCCAACTGAGGCGAGATCGCCCGACGCATCATGAGAACGTGCCGGTGACGCCCGGGGCCGTGCTCGTCGTCATCGACGAAGATGTGGATGCCTGAAATCCGATCGGCGTGTCGTCAGTGGCGGATCAGCCGGCGACCGCCGGGAGTGGCGGCGGGCGAGTACTCAAAGCCGTAGTGCTCGAACGCCCGCTGCTCCTCCTCCAGGCTGAGCTCGCCGCCGACCGACGGTGCCCGGCCTACGGTCTCCTTGCCGACGGGAACGGTCAGATGCTCTGGCGTGCCGGTCGCCCCGCCGGCGGGCACCAGGACCAGGTGCTTGCGCAGGCTGCCGGTCTCCACCACCAGGAATTGAGCCACGTCGGTCTCGGCGTCGTAGTAGGTGTCGGTCAGCCGTCCGATCTTCTCGCCTTCGGCACCGAGGACATCCTTGCCCGTCCAGTCCTTCAGGTTCTCGATGAACGCCACGTCGGATCCCTTCGTTTGCGTCGTGCAACTGCCGAGCCGACGTCCGAGGTCTCCACGATAGCCGCGGTGGCCGTCTCGGCGATCGGCCATTGCCCGCGTTCTTCTCCCGTGGTTAAAGAGCGGAGCGCTCCGCTGACGCTCGACGACGAGAAGGCCCGGCCATGCGTTTCGACGAGGACGACGATGGCCAAACGATCCGCTTGGCCGTCCGGCGGGTGTGTGCCTCCTTCGATGACAACTACTGGGCGGAGCGGGACCGCGATCGCTGCGGCGTCCATCGTGGTCGAGGAGGCGGCGACCAGTGGAGCCTGCATGAACGGGGCGAGCGTCATCCACCTGTCGATGTCCGGGATGCATCCGGTGGTCGTGCACGGCTCAGACGACCTCCGCTCAAGGATCCTGCCGGAGGTGGCGCCGGGCAGGATGCACGTGGCCTTCGGCGTCACCGAACCCGACGCCGGGCTGGACACACGTCGATCACCACCAGAGCGATGCTCGAGGGTGACCACTACCGAGTCGACGGGCGCAAGATATGGACCTCGAAGGCGCTCGAGTCGGACAAGGTCCTTTTTGCTGGTGCGGACCACGCCCAAGTCCGAGGCTCTCAGATTCACCGACGGGATGACCTTGTTGGTGGCCAACCTGAAAGACCCGGCGGTCACCGCCACCCCCATCGCCAAGATGGGTCGCAATGCGGTGGCATCGTGCGACGTGGTCTACGACGGTCTGCACGTTCCTGGTGGCATCCGAGGCCCTGGGGATGGGGCGCGCCGCCCTGCGCCGAGCCGTGGCCTACGCCCAGCAATGGGGAGGTCTTCGGGCGGCCCATCGGCGCCAATCAGGGGATCTCGTTCCCGCTGGCTGAGGCCCACATCCGGCTCAACGCCGTTGCCTGGTTATCGCCGAGGACGCCTGGCGCCTCGACCAGGGCCTGCTCTGCGGCGAGCAGGTCGCGCCGCCAAGCACCTGGCGGCCGACGCCGGGTTCAAGGCGGCCGATACCGCCGTGCAGACCCACGGCGGCTCGGTTACGCCCAGGAGTACCACGTCGAGCGCTACTTCCGGGAAGCTCGTCTGCCCCGCATCGCTCCGGTCTCCCAGGAGATGGTGCTCAACTATGTGGCCGAGCACGTCCTGGGGCTGCCCCGCTCGTCTTGAGCCCGGCGCCCTGCGTCACTTGTGGCCAGAGTGACTGCTGTTACGCTCGGGGCTGTTGTGGTCACAACCGCCCGTCGCCGCCCACCGCCCCGTCCCGACCCGAAGCGTCGCCCGCCGCCCAGGCGGGCCAAGACCAACGCGCCCGGCGGCCACCGGTCGGGGTCCGGCCGATCCCGCCAGCCGGCGCCCCCCCGGTTGCCGCCCGATGTGTGGGGTGGGGCGCTTGTGGTCGCTGGGGCCCTGGCCGCGCTCGGGGTCTACACCCATCTGATCGGCCCGACCGGTCGAGGAATCGATCAGGCACTGGAGAACGTGTTCGGCGTGGGGAAGGTCCTCGTGCCTCCTGCCCTGGCCATCGTCGGGGTGAGAGCCGTCCGCGACGAGACGGGGCGACGCCCGGGCCGCCTGGCCTGCGGCTCGGTCCTGGCCCTGGTGGCGACCGCCGGTCTGGCCGATGACCTCGCCGGTCCCACCCCGTGGAACCACCAGGTGGCTGCCCTGCGCTCCGCCGGCGGTCTGCTGGGTGCCGCGGTGGGGGTACCCTTGCGAGCCGGCCTGGCTACCTGGGGGGCCGGATTCATCCTCGTCCTGGTTGCCGTGCTCGCCGTGCTCGTCCTCACCGCCACGCCGCTGCGAGTGGCGGCGGGCCGGGTCGCCCAGGCGGCAGCGGGAGTGGCGGGGATGGCCCGGACCCTCAGGCACCGGGCCGCTCGTCGGGCTTCCGCTGACGGCGCCGGCAACGAGGGGGATGTCAGGGAACGGCGCGACCCCGTCGCCGAGGGACCGTCCCCCAAGAAGCGCTCAAAGCGGTCCTTCGATCCTCACGGTCCGGCGACGGTGGCTACCGGGGGGACGGCCGGCCACTACGGCGCGGCCGACCCCGGAGAGGAACCGAAGGGACCCGGCGATGCTGCGTCGGTCCCCATCATCGTTCCTCTCACCCCGGCGGAAGAGGCTGCGGCCGCCGAACGGGCCACGGCGCCGGCGTCCGGTACCGGCGGCGACGTCGATCCCGAACAATTGCGCATTGCCCTCGGCCCGGCGGCCGAGCCGGGCCGCTGGAAGCTTCCCTCGATCGGATTGCTGAAGCGGTCCAAGGCCACCGAGGTCGACCAGCGCATGGTGGAGGCGCTGGGCCGGACCCTCGAGCACGCTCTGGCCGCCCACGGCGTGGAGACCCGGCTGGTGGGGATGACGGTGGGGCCGACGGTCACCCGCTACGAGCTTGAGCTGGGCCCGGGAGTGAAGGTGGCCAAGGTCACCAACCTCCAGCGCGACATCGCCTATGCCATGGCCGCCGCCGACGTCCGCATCCTCGCCCCCATCCCCGGTCGATCGGCGATCGGCGTGGAGGTCCCCAACACCCAGCGGCAACTGGTGGCCGTCGGTGACATCCTCGCCTCCCCCGAGGCCAAGTTGGCCGTCCATCCCCTCGAGGTGGCCATGGGCCGCGACATCGCCGGCCGTCCGGTGCTGGCC
>JALZAH010000243.1 GCA_030948425.1 Actinomycetota bacterium | reverse complement strand
GTCGTGGACGTCCCGTACGCTGCCGGCGATCGGCTTCTGTTGTGCACCGACGGATTGTTCAATGAGATAGACGACCACGAGATCGCTGAGGTTCTCAGCGGAGTTGCCGGCCCGGAGGCGGCAGCCGTCCAACTCGTCCGACATGCTACCGACGGGGGCGCAAGCGACAACGTTTCGGTAATCGTCGTCGACGTCGGCTGAGCTGCTTCGGGCGTCTGGCATCAGGATCGACGCGCCAGGGCGCCTTCACTCCCATATTCGCTGCCCCATAAGACCATCGCCCTGGTGCCGGCGCCGCGTCCCCGAACGCCGGTCGTGGGTCAGGGTCGAGCGCGGTCCGGCCACGCGTTCCGGTGACCAGGAGCCCAGAGCGGTAGGCGCCCATAACGCCGCCGCTGCTGCGGCCGAAAACCCACGCGCAAATGCCGGTTATACGGGTGATCCACCTCCTGAGCCAATGGCTCGGGAACCCTTCTCGGGCCTGAGGTCCGTCGATGAAGGGAGTCCGGCATGTGGAACCCGGTGTTCGAGTGCGTTGTCAGTGGGGACGGCGAGACGCGCTATCGCGTCGGCCACGAGCTGATCGATGAGTTCCTGGAGTTCGTGGCGGGGCGGGCCCGGCCGAACACGGTGAGGGCGTACGCGCACGACTTGAAGGTGTTCTTCACCGTCGTGGGCAGGGAGCCCGGCGAGGTGACCGCTCGTGATGTGATGACCTTCGTCACCGATCAACGGCGGGGCCGGGCCGGCGCCGAGAACGTGGTGCGCATCACCGATGCCTCCGCAGGGTTGGCGGCGGCGACGATCAAGCGGCGCCTGGCTGCGGTGTCCGCGCTGTATGGATATCTCGTCGTGCGGGGCGACGCCGGGGTGACGGCGAACCCGGTGCCCCATGGGTTGCCGACGCGCCAGCACCGCCATCGCGGGCCCAAGGTGGTGCCGTTGGTGCGGGGAGTTCGGCGTCTGCCGCGCATCATCGACCCGGCCGAGGCCGACCGGTTGGTGGGGGCGCTGCGCACGCAACGGGACCGGGCCATCGTGCAGGCAATGCTCTTGGCCGGGCTCCGGCGTTGCGAGGTGCTGGCGTTGCGGCTCGAAGACCTGCGCCTGGGCGAGTGGCGTGTCTTCATCACCGACGGCAAGGGCGGCCACGAACGGCTGGTGCCGATCTCGACGACGTTCTTCAACACCGTCGCCGTGTACCTCGCCACCGAACGTCCGACCGACGCGCCGACGGACCGGTTGTTCGTGGCCCTGAAGGGACAGACCCGTGGTGGAGCGTTGTCGGCGTCGGGGTTCGACGAGGTCCTGACCGCTGCCCGCCGACGAGCCGGCCTGACGCGGGGCACCTGCCACGAACTGCGTCACACCTGCTTCACCCGCCTGCGCCAGGCGGGCATGTCCATCGAAGCGCTGCAGGCCCTGGCCGGTCACCGCTCGATCACCTCGACCCGTGTCTACCTGCACCTCGGCGACGACTGGCTCGCCGAGGAGTACCGGCGCGCCGTCGGCGCCATCGACACCGCAGCGGAGGCCACGACGAACGCCGGGACGGCCCGATGACCGCCCGCCTGCTTCCGGTCAGTGTCGTCCCGTCGAGCTCGCCGTCCTCGTCCGCCGGCCGGCCCCTGCCTGAGTTCACGTGGCCCCAGATCATCCACCGAGCCCCGAAAATGGCGGCCACCATGGCCCGCTACCTGGACCAGCTCGCCGTTTCGGCCCGGCCCGCCACCGTGGTCGCGGTGGACCTGACCCTGCGCCAGTTCGCCCATTGCGTCACCGCTACCGACCCGACATGCCGGTCGATGGCGGCGGTGACACGCATCCACTTCGAGGACTACAAGCGCTGGCTCGCCCGCCGCCCCGGCCGCCGCGGCGCCTTGTCGACAACGACGATCTCGGGACGCGTCGGCCTGCTGCGCACGTTCTTCGCCCGCATCATCGAATGGGGCTACGACGATGCACCGGCCCGCGTCCCCATCTTCGCCGGTGACTTCCCCGAACGGGACGAACCGCTCCCGAAGTTCCTCGACGATCCCACCGCGGCGAAGTTCATGGCCGCCCTCGCCGCCGATGCCAACCCCCGCCGGCGGCTCATGGTCGAGATACTGGCCCGGACCGGGATGCGCTCCGGCGAGCTGTCCGGCCTCGACGACGACGCCATGGTCCTCATCGGCGACACCCACTGGCTACGCATCCCCGTCGGCAAGCTGCACAACGACCGTTACGTGCCGCTGATGCCGTCGCTGGTCGAGCTCATCGACAACCACCGGGCCACCCGGGCTCCGCGTTCGGGGCGCCTGGTGGAGCGCGACGACGGCCGACCCTTCGACCGGCGCACCATCCACCGCTACGTCGCCACCGTGGCCCGACGCGCCGGCGTTGGCCACGTCCACCCCCACCAGCTGCGTCACACCCTTGCCACCCAGGCCATCAACCGGGGCATGAGTCTCGAAGCCATCGCCGCACTGCTCGGCCACCGGTCCATGAAGATGACCCTCACCTACGCCCGCATCACCGACACCACCATCGCCGAGGAGTACTTCCGGGTCAACGCCGCCGTCGAGGCGAACTACGGGGGCAAGGAGCTCCCGGCCACCACCGCCGGAGCAGCCATGACCCAACTCGCCGCCGATCACCGCCGGCTCCTCGGCAACGGCCACTGCAACCGCCCCGCCGCCCTCGACTGCGTCTATGAGTCCATCTGCGAACGCTGCGGGTTCTTCGAAACCGGCGCCGAGTTCGTGCCCGTCCTCCTCCGCCAACGCGACCACGCCGCCGACCACGGCCAACCCGACCGGGCCCGCCTCTTCACCGGACTGCTCGACGGCCTCGACAGCACCACCTGATCGTGCTTGCATGGCCCCAGCCCAGAGGCCCACGGATCACCCGTATAACAGCGGCTCGGAGTGACAACCTTCGTAGTTATCCGCCACGGTTCCGGGGAATCCGTGGGTGGTACGTCCAGGCTGCCAGGCCATTCGCACCCTATGCACAACCTTGCCGGTTCCGCCGATCCCAGCCGGGCAACGCCGCTCCGCCCCCGGCGGACCACGAAGCACATATTGCC
>JALZAH010000231.1 GCA_030948425.1 Actinomycetota bacterium | reverse complement strand
CGTCTCGCAAGAGACGGAGGTGCACTCTTCGTTGTGGTGCTTTGAGGGTTGCGGAGCGTACCCCACACTTCCTCGGGTCCGGTCCCGGCGTGAGCCTGGTTCCGGCTTCGGCTCCGTTCGGCGGTGGCCCTTGGGAGGGCACCCGGCGACCGGCGCAAGGAGAAACCTTATCATCGATCCGGGCCGCCCTCAACCCCGGCACCGGCACCCTCCGGCTACTCGGCGAAGTGTACGAGATGGTAGCTGCGCTTGCCCTTGCGCACCACGACATAGGCGCCGGCCAGGAGGTCGGGCTCGCCCACGCGCTGGTCGACATCGGTCACCCGGCGGTCGTTCAGGTAGGCCCCGCCCCCGGCGATCGTGGCTCGGGCGGCCGACCGTGACCCGGCCAGGCCGGTGTCGACCAGGAGGTCGATCAGGCCCACGCCGGCCGCGAGGTCACCCCGGGGCCGAGAGGTGGACTCGGCCTCGGCGAACACGTCGAGCAGGGTGTTGCGATCGAGGGTGGCCAGCTCTCCCCGGAACAGGGCTTCGGCGGCGCGCCGGGCCCCGTCGGCGGCCCCCTTCCCGTGCACGGTGGTCGTCAGCTCCCAGGCCAACACCTGCTGGGCCCGGCGCTGCTGGGGTCGCTGCGCCACCTCGGCCTCCAGCTCGGCCACCTGGTCGGCTTCCAGGTTGGTGAGGAGACGGAGGTAGCCGATGACATCGCGGTCGTCGGTGCGGACCCAGAACTGGAAGAACTGGTACGGACTGGTTCGGGCCGGGTCCAGCCAGACGGCGCCGGCCGCCGTCTTGCCGAACTTGGTGCCGTCGGCGCTGGTGATGAGCGGCCAGGTGAGGCCGTAGGCGCGGGCGCCCCGCGTGCGGCGGAACAGATCGATGCCCGCGGTGATGTTGCCCCACTGGTCGCTGCCCCCCGCCTGCAACCGGCAGCCGTAGGTGTCGTGGAGGTGGAGGAAGTCGTAGGCCTGGAGGAGCATGTAGCTGAACTCGGTGTAGGAGATGCCCTGCTCGCGCTCGGTGAGGCGGGCTCGCACCGATTCCTTGGCGATCATGGCGTTCACGGTGAAGTGCTTCCCGACGTCGCGGAGGAAGTCGGTGAGCCCGAGGGTGGCAAGCCAGGCCGAGTTGTCGACGAGGAGGCCCCCGTGGGGGCCGGGCCCGAAGTCGATGAACGCCTCGAGCTGGCGCCGGATGCCCGAGGCGTTGGCCTCGATCTCGTCGACCGACAGCAGTGGGCGCTCCGACTGCCTGCCGCTGGGGTCGCCGATGAGGGCGGTTCCGCCACCTACCAGGGCGATGGGTCGGTGCCCGGCACCCTGGAGGCGGGCCAGGGCCACCACGCCGACGAGATGACCCACGTGGAGGCTGTCGGCGGTGGCGTCGAAGCCGGCGTACGCGGTGAACCGTTCGGCCGCCAGCCTGGCCCCGAGATCGTCGTCGGTGACCTGGTGGACCATCCCCCGCCAGACCAGCTCGGCCATGATGTCGGTGCTCGCCTTCGCGGGTCCAGACACGCCGGGCACGCTACCGGAGCCGTTGCGGACACCGGGATTCGTTGTCCGATCTCCCTACAGTGGCCACATGCGCATCGAGTCCGCGGTCACCGCCATCTCGTGGATCCCGTCGGAAGCCATCGGTGGGATGACCAAGCTTCCCTTCGAGATGGGGGTGAGCCACTACGACCCGCCACCGCCCGAGGCCATCGACGACCTCGACGCGCTGCGCCAGGCCGGCCGCTTCCGCTTCGCCAACGAGTTGCGGGCGTGGATCGACGTCGACCACAGCGGCCGGGTCGCCGCCTGGGGCCACGCCGGGCGTGGCCACATCAGCTCCACCACCCTGCAGGTGGGCCCCAAGGCCGTCGACTTCCCGGCGGTGGCCTTCCCCGACCTCCAACCCGAGGTCGAGGTGTCCGTCGACGCCGTGCGCTTCATACAGACGGCGGGCGGTCGCACCGGTGTTCCCGCACCGCGCCGGGTCAAGCACCCGCCCTTCGTCCAGATCGTCGCTCCCCTGGCCTGGTCGACGCTCGCCCTCACCATCCGGGCCGACGGGACGTCAGAGTGGGAGGTGCTCGGGGCCAGCCCCTTCCCCCGCCACTGGATCTACGACCACACCGGTGCGTTGACAGCCAAGACCGGCATGATCGACTTCACCGAGTGGTACCGAACCGCTTTCGGCAAACACACGCCCTGGGGCGACGAGGAGTCGCCTGCGCTGGTGACGTTGGCGGAGACAGCTCTGGAGCGTGAGCTGTCGGCCACGATCATGGCGGCCGGGGCCAGGCCCACGGTGAGCACTCTGGCGGCCGGCGCCACGCTCGTCGAGCAGGGCGACGTCGGGGACTCGTTGTTCCTGCTCCTCGACGGCGTGCTGGCGGTGGAGGTCGACGGACAGGTCCTTGCCGAGGTGGGCCCCGGAGCGGTGCTGGGCGAGCGTGCCGTCCTCGAGGGAGGCACGCGCACGGCCACGCTGCGGGCCGTGACGCCGGCCAAGGTGGCCCTGGCCCCGGCCGACCTGATCGACATGGAGGCCCTGACCGAGCTGAGTGAAGGCCACCGTCGGGAGGCGGGCTAATGCCTCGATGCCCGCCAGCGCGGCGGGCCGAGAGTAGGCCATGACCGACGTGGACGCCGTCGTGGTGGGTGCCGGCCCCAACGGGCTGGCGGCGGCCGTCACCCTGGCCCGGGCCGGGCTGGCGGTGACGGTGCTGGAGGCGGCGGTTGCTTAATTATGCGGCACCCGCTCGGAGG
>JALZAH010000212.1 GCA_030948425.1 Actinomycetota bacterium | reverse complement strand
CGAGTGCCGGGACTCTCTTACCCGCCTGCCGTCAGCCTGACACGGGATGCTGACCAGACAGGTCCGCTGTCACGGGGTCATCCTAGGATGAACAATGCGAACAAGCGTTCTCAGCGTGGTGGGAGGTGCCTGGTGGAGCGGTGATGGCCGACGTGATGGTCAGCGAGGACCCCGAGGTTGACCGAGGGCTGGATGCCGGTGGGTGGGTGGCTCGCTCCGCATCGGTGGGAGATGGATCGCGGCGAGTCGTCGTGGTTGTCGGCTTTGGCGGTCTTTGACCGGGATCAGAGCTGGGCGGCAGACGGGCAGTTGTCGTGTGTGGGGTGGCTGGTGTGGCGCACGGCCATGGCCCGGGCGACGGCGTTCGAGAAGTTGCGGATCGCCCGCCAACTGCTGGCCCGCCCGGTGGTGGCCGACGCCTTTGCGGATGGGAGGCTGTCGTATTCTGCGGTGCGAGCCATCACCCGTATCGACGACCCGGACGCCGAAGTGGATGCCGCCCTGGTGGAGCTGGCGGTGATGGGCACGGTGGTTGACGTAGAGAGGGCGGTTCGCTGCTATCAGCTCCATGCCGAGCAGCACCGGGCGCCGTCTGACGCCTGGGCCCGGCGGGGTACGCATCCTGCGGGGCCTGGACGGGACCGGCCGCGTCGAGATCACGCTCAATGACGTGGAGCTCGAGGAGTTCGCCGCTGCCCTACAGGCGTATGTCGATCTGGGCGCCCGACCAGTGAGCGAGTCGCCAGCTGAAGACGGCCAGACCCCCCCCAGCGAACGCTCCCAACGAGGACCAGGGCGAGTCCTCAGATGACGACTGCTCCCGGGTCACCACCGAATCGGTGGGCGAGTCGTCACGTGACGACTGGCCCGTGGCATCTGACCCGCAGCCTTGGTCGTCAGGCGGACGCGTTCATGGACATGGTTCGGGTCGGACTGGCCCACGCCGACGACGGTCACGCCGCCGGGTCAGACCGTTACCTGGTGCATGTGGTCACCCACTCCGGCGGTGCCGAGCTGGTCGATGGCACCCCGCTCGACCCGGCGACCGCCGCCCAGATCGGCTGTGATGCGTCGAAGGTGACTCACGTCCTCGGCACGGAAGGTGAGCCGCTGGCGTTGGGCCGCAAGATCCGTGTTTGGTCCACTGCACAACGCCGAGCGGCCATGGTCCGAGACGGCGGAGGATGCCGGTTCCCGGGTTGCGGTCGGCGGATCGCCGACCTGCACCACCAGGATTCGTGGGGCAACGGCGGGCCGACCGATCTTGACAACGGCTTTTTGGTCTGTCCCCGCCACCACACCCTCCTCCACGGCGACTACCGAACCACCGGTAGCCCCAACGTCCGGCTCAGCTTCCACCGCCCCGACGGCACTCTCATCGGCATCACCACCCCGGCCCGCCGCTGAGCCTCTCAGTCTGGTCCCGCCACAGGAACGCCGCCGCCTTAGGGTGGGGCGATGAGCGATCCCGGTGAGCTGAGACGTGTTCACCTCGTGACGAGCGTCCAGGTGGCACAGGCCACCGACCAGGCGACTCTCGAGGCGAGAGTGGTCATGATGTTGGAGTACCAGGATCAGGCCGAGGCTGAGGACGAGCAGAAGATCGCCTGGTTCGGGATGGCCCCGGAGCTGGCCGACGGACTTGCCGGCGAGCTCCCCCGCTTGGCCATGGCTGCCCGGCGACGAGGCTTCGAGTACCCGGTGGAAGAGGAGAGCCAGGGTGAGGCCGAAGGAGAGTTGTCGATCGCCGCAGAGGACGGCAAGGTGCTGTTCCGCCTGAGCCTGCCCAATGGAGACGACTTGCAGATCCCCTACGACGCTGATGACGCTGAAGCGCTGGCCGAGGGGATTCGCGCCCTTGCCGACCAGGCCCGCGGTGAGTCTGGACTCAGCTGATCCCCGACGCAGTGGCCACCACGACCTCGCCAGCTTTGGGCTTGGGCATGGCATCGGTGTCCAGTTGCTCCGGGTAGACGATCACGGCCAGGGTTTCGTCGAGGGAGATGACCTGAGCCTGCTCCATCGCCTCCGTCCGCGTCTCATGCAACGTGAGACCGCCGGGGTGGAGCTCCCAGGTCTCGGTGGCGGGGTCCCGTTTCCACGTCTCGACTGCCCAACGCATGGTACGAAGCTACCGGGCGAGAGCGGTGCGTGGCTCTCCGATGCTCTCACCTGGGAGAAAATCGTCGATCATTGGCTAGGCCCCTGCTCGCCGCCCTGCACTTGGATCAGGTGGCAGCCTCGCTTCGGCAAGATCGAAAGGACACTGCCCACTCAGGCCGGGACGGAGACGCCACCAAGGCCTGACCGATCGGACAGCAGCGCTACGCTTCCCAAGTGAAGCGGTGTGGATGTGTAGCGGCTGCACTGTCGACGTTCCTCCTTGGTGCATGCGCAGGATCATCAACAGCCTCGAATCCGGGAGCATCATCGCCCAGCACCGCCCCTGCGTCGACGGCGAACAACTCGAGGGTTCCCGGCGTCGAGAAGGCCGAGGTAACGATCAAGACCGCTCTATCGCAAGCTCAGCCGGCTCTCCGACAAGCAGCAGCGGGAGGCGCCCAGGAGCAGTACCAGTTCGTAGAGGTTGCAGACGCCCTGACACAGGCCTCGGGCCAGATTCTTGCCATAGAAGCTGGTCCACATTCCGCCGACGCAACGGCGTTCGCCAATGCGATCCGACAGTTGCAATTGGACTTCAACCAGCCCATCGTGGACCTGGCGAGGGCAAACGCAGACCTCGGTGCCTACGGGGCCGCTGCCAACCAGTACGACAAGGATCTGGGTATCAGCTAGCGCATCACCTGGAACCCGTGTCGCTGACCCGTTGGCTGAGTTCCACCAGCGGGTTTACCTTCGGAGTACAGCTCGGGGGGGAGGACTCGAACCCCCAATGGCAGGGCCAGAACCTGCTGTGTTGCCGATTACACCACCCCCGAAGGGCTCTGAAGAGCTTAGCGCGCCCTGGTCGCCCGCTGGACCTGCTCGCCGACTCCCACCAGGCGGCGAAAGCCGACGATCCGCCCCACCGCGACCTCACCGGTCTCCTTGACGAAGTAGGGGATCACGGCATTGCCCTTGATGGGTGACGTCCGGGTGGGTGACACGTAGGGAGTCAAGCCCAGCTCGTCGGCCATCAGCGAGATGCGCTCGTCGTGGAAGGGATCCGACACAAGCAGCACCGAGACGATGTGACGATGCTTGAGGAAGGTGGCGGACGCAGCCAGCGATTGCCAGCTGTCACGCCCGCTGACCTCCCGGAGGATGTCGGCCTGGGGCACGCCCTTGGCGGCCAGGTAGTCGGCTCCCGCCCCGGCCTCGGTGAAGGGGTCACCGGGCTCACGCCCCCCGGTGACGACCAGGGTGGTGGCCAGGTGCTGGGACCACAGCGTGTCGGCATGGTCGAGCCTGGCCTTGAGATCGGGGGATGGCGAATGGTTGTACTGGGCTGCGCCGAGGACCACGATGGCCTGGACCGGTCGGACCTGGTTGAGCGCCGACGCATGCCACACCTGGCCGAGGGTCACCACCAGGTACACGACTACGGCCAGGACCACCACGGCCGCAGCGCGGACCAGCCATCGCAGGGGCCTGACGGCCCGCCTGACGATCATTCAGGTGCCGCCGCGGTCTTCGCCGAGGCGCTGCCGGGCGGCCTCCAGGCGGATGAGCGTCCTGTCCCGTCCGAGCAGCTCCAACGATTCGAACAGGGGCGGCCCCACGGACCGGCCGGTGACGGCCAGGCGGACCGGGGCTTGAGCCTTGCCCAGTTGGGGGACGCCGGCGTCCTCACCGGCGGCGACGGTGGCCTCCTTGAGGGGTTCGGCGGTGAACGACTCCAGCTCGCGGTAGCGCTGGGCGGCCGCCTCCAAGATGGCCGCGAACGCCGGCTGACGCTTGACGCCACGGTCCCATTCGCCAGGGTCGATGGTCGGCTCCGGCAGGAACAGGAAGTCGGACATGGCAAAGACCTCGCCCAGGGTCCGGGCCCGCTCCTGGACGAGAGGGGCGATGGGTGCCCAGCGCTGCTCCATCCAGCGCTGAGCCCGTGACACCAGGTCGGCGACGGGCAGGGCTCGAAGGTACTCGGCATTGATCGAGGTCATCTTCCGCTCGTCGAAGACGGCACCGGCGCTCTTGACGTCCTCCAAGCGGAACTCGTTGACGAGCTCGCCCCGGCTCAGGATCTCGCGGTCCCCTGATGGGGCCCAACCGAGGAGGGCGAGGTAGTTGACCACCGCCTCGGGAAGAAACCCTTCGTCTCGGTAGTCCTCCACGGCCACCTTGTCGCGACGTTTGGACAGCTTTTTGCGCTGTTCGTTGTAGAGAAGTGGCAGATGGGCGAACACGGGCAGCTCGCCGTAGCCGAGGGCCTCCCACAACAGCACGTACTTCGGCGTGTTGGACACGTGGTCCTCGCCCCGGATGACATGGCTGATCGCCATCTCGGCGTCGTCGACCACGTTGGCCAGCAGGAACAGTGGGGCGCCGTTGGACTTTCGGACCCCGAAGTCCTCGATGGTGCTCGCCTCAGCGGCTACCTGGCCCCGGACGAGGTCATCGAAGCCGAACGCACCCGTCTCCGGGCTGCGGAACCGCAGCATGCGCCCCGGTCCCGGCTCCAGGCCCCGGTCCCGGCAGTACCCGTCGTAGCCGGGCTTCTTGCGATCACGGGACCGGGCCTGGATCTGCTCGGGCGTGCAGTCGCAGGCGTACACGGCACCCTCGGCCTGCAGCCGGTCGATGGCCGCCGCGTACAGCGCCGTGCGCTCCGACTGGAAGTACGGGCCCTCGTCCCAGTCCAGGTTCAGCCACTTGAGGGCCCGTTGGATGCCCTCGGTGTGCTCGACGCGGTTGCGGGCCGTGTCGGTGTCCTCGATGCGCAGGACGAATGTCCCTCCACTGTGGCGGGCGAACAACCAGTTGAACAACGCCGCCCGGGCGGTGCCGACATGGAAGTAGCCGGTGGGGGACGGGGCAATGCGCACCCTGGGAGCGGTCACGACCGGTCAGGATACCGGGCCTCTGTGACCCGAGAGCGGGTGCCGGGCGCTCAGCTGGCCAGCAGGTCGTGGGCGTCGGAGCCCACCAACTGGCGTCGCAACTTGAGCAGGGCGTCCCGCTCGATGCGCCGGACCCGCTCGGCGGTCAGGTCGAGCAGAGCCCCGACCTCGCCCTGCGTCCGAGGCTCACCCCGGTCCAAGCCGTAACGGAGCCAGAGCACCTGACGCTCGTCGTCTCCCAGGATGGTCAGGAACCTCTCGATCTGATCCGGCAGCAACGCTCCGGCGACAGCCTCGAACGGCGACTCGGCGGAGCGGTTGACCACCAGGTCACCGAGGCTGGTGTCGCCGTCCTCGCCGACGGCGACATCGAGGCTCATGGGATCAGCGTCGTAGCGCAACAGCTCGGCCAGGTCTGCTTCGGTCGTCTCCAGGGCGTGGGCCAGCTCGGCCATGGTGGCCGGGCGCCCGTTCGCCGACTCGAGCTCGGCCTGGGTCCGACGGGCCCGGCGGATCTCGTCTCCCACATGGGCCGGTACCCGCACCGTGTGGCCGGTGTTCTCGATGGCCCGACCGATGGCCTGGCGGATCCACCACGTGGCGTAGGTGGAGAACTTGAACCCTTTCCGCCAGTCGAACTTCTCGACGGCGTGGATGAGACCCAAGTTGCCCTCCTGGATGAGGTCGCCCATGGGCAGCCCCGACCACTGGTACTTGCGGGCCACGGATACGACCAGTCGGAGGTTGGCGTTGATGAACTCCGCCGAGGCCGCCTCGGCATCCGTCACCTGTCGACGCAACTCCTTGCGCCGACGGGCGGTGACAGCTTTGCCGCCCTCCTCGAGGGCGGTCTTGGCCTCTTGGCCTTCCTGGATGATCTGGCCGAGGCGCATCTCGTCCGCCTTGGTGAGCAGAGGGAAGCTGCCGGCCTCGTCCAGGTACAAGCCGAGGAGATCAGGTCCGGCCCCCAAGGCATCCCGGGAGGCTCGACGCTTTGACGATGCTGGTGCGGTAATCACAGGTGCGCTCATTACAGTGTAAGAGAACGCCGGTAGCACCCCATTTATGCCGTAAGGTGGCGGCACTGCCTGTGACCCTGGTCATAGCAGACGTCACAGCCACGGCGATCGCCCGGGGAGGGCCACCGTCTGGCTGGTCAGAGCGTGCTGGTCAGAGCGTCAGAGCCACGGCGGCGTCATCACTGGTGACCCGGAAGGTGAAGCTCTCTTCCAGGTACAAGGTGACCGTTGTCACATCATGAGCCAGGTATCCGACGGACATGTCCTGGCCGGAATCGACCAGGAAGTCTCCGCCACGCTGGCTGATGATCACCCCGCCCTCCACCCCCGGCGCCCACACGATGGGGCCGCCGTCGAGAATGCGGCCCAGGTGGTTGAACAGGGGATACCCTCCGTGCTCGGTGGTCTCCACCACGTCGGTCCACAACTCGCTGCTCAGGGCCAGGCCGTAGGGACCGATGACCCCGGCCAGGCGCAGTCGCTCCACTCCACTGGCCACGAACTTGGGGAACTCCTCCAGGCCCCCGGCCACGTGGACCGGATCATGGCTGCTGGCCTCGGTGATGCCAGTTATCGACGCCGCCGGATAGCCGTGGAACACCGCCTGGTTCTCGGCCAGGGCGATGGCCACCGCCGCCTCCGCCAGAGGATCGAGATCGATGTCCTCATTGCCCCGGTCGGCGTCGTCGAGCTCGGCCCGCAACAGCACGAAGGGGACCCGCAGCTCGCAGAGGGGGAGGATCCGACGGGACCTGGCCTGAACCCCCGAGACCTTGGGAGGTCCGTCGATGGGAGTGCTGGTCCCCAGGTTGTAAGCGGAGTGCTGCCAACCGGAGGGACCAGCGAAGTCGACAAGGCGACGGCCGGCCAGGTAGTTGGTGAGCCGGCTCTTGGCCTCGTCGGAGACCTGGGACCAGGCCGCGTCGGAGAGGGGGGCGAGCTCGCGCAGGAGGTGATTCATTGCTGGGTTCCCTTCAGACTGCCGATACCGAGCGAGCCGTCGCTGCCGCCGGCGACGGGGGACCCGGCACCGGTGTCGCCGCCTTCCGTCGAGGCGTCCTCCACCTCGGTGACGGGAAGGTTGGTGAACAGATAGGTCCGCAGTTGCTGGTCCAAACCGGCGTCATGGCGACGGAGCCACTCCAGGTTCATCGCTGCATGCTCCTTCTCCTCGTCCCGGTTGTGGGCGAGGAGTGCGGCCAACGAGGGATCCTCGGTGGCGTCGACGCGCTGGTCGTACCAGTCGACCGCTTCGAGCTCCTCCTGCAAGGAGGCAATGGCCCGGTGCCGTTCGATGGTCGACTGCTGGAGGAGGTCGACGGGCTCGTGGTACCCCTCGCTGTTTGCCACGTTGTGTCTGGTCCCCTCAGTGGTCGGCTCGCTGGACACAACCACCCTAGAGGACGCGCCGGGCCTAGCTTCGGGGGTGGGCATGGGGGCTCCGGGGCGGGCATGAGGCTGGGTACCGTCGGGTAGAGCAGTTCCATCAAGGAGGCACAGCCGGTATGAACGACGCAGAGATCACCGCACGCATCGACGAGTTGGTGGCTGAGGAGCACCGCTTGGAACAGGACCACACCGATCAGGGTCTCTCCGAGGAGGACAAGGCCCGATTGGGGAAGGTGGAGGTGGCGCTCGACCAGTGCTGGGACCTGCTGCGCCAACGCCGGGCCCGTCGCAACGCCGGGCAGGACCCTGACGAGGCCGAGGTCCGGGCCGCGTCGACCGTGGAGCACTACCAGCAGTGAGCACTCCCACCCCCGCAGATGAATCTCGCGTCCTCGAAGGCGTAGCCACCGGGGCGTTCATCGACGGCACCTGGCGACCTTCGTCGTCAGGCAAGACCGTTGCCGTCGAGGATCCCTCCACCGGCACGACCTTGCTCGAGGTGGCCAACGGTGCTGCCGAGGACGGCTTCGCCGCTCTCGATGCCGCCGCCCGAGCCCAACCCGGCTGGGCAGCCACGCCGCCGCGCCAGCGCGGCGAGATCCTGCGTCGGGCCTTCGAGATGATCACCGACCGCATCGATGACCTGGCGCTCCTCATGACTCTGGAGATGGGCAAGCCCCTCGCTGACTCCAAGGCCGAGATCACCTACGCCGCCGAGTTCTTTCGGTGGTACTCCGAGGAGGCCGTCAGGATCGCCGGGGATTACCGGACAGCGCCCGCCGGTGGCTCACGGCTGTTGGTGCTGCGCCAGCCCGTCGGGCCGGTGCTGCTCATCACCCCGTGGAACTTTCCGATGGCCATGGCCACCCGCAAGGTCGGTCCGGCCATCGCCGCCGGCTGCACCATGGTGCTCAAGCCGGCGACGCTCACGCCGCTGTCAGCCATGGCCCTGGCCGACATCCTGACCGAGGCCGGCCTGCCCCCCGGCGTGCTCAACGTGGTGGTGACCACCGACGCCGGTGGGACGACCGGCCCGCTGATCGCCGATGGCCGGTTGCGGAAGCTGTCGTTCACCGGCTCGACGCCGGTCGGCAAGAGCCTGGTCAAGCAGGCGGCGGACAAACTGTTGAAGTTGTCGATGGAGCTCGGTGGCAACGCCCCGTTCATCGTCTGCGCCGACGCCGACATCGATGCCGCCGTCGACGGGGCCATGCTGGCCAAGATGCGCAACGGCGGCGAGGCGTGCACCGCCGCCAACCGCTTCCACGTCCACCGTTCGGTCATCGACGAGTTCTCTTCACGGTTGACGGAACGCATGGTCGCCATGCGGGTCGGGCGGGGCACCGACGACGGCGTCGAGGTCGGCCCCATGGTCAGCGACGAACAGCTGTCCAAGGTGGCCGAGCTGGTCGACGACGCTGTCGACAAGGGTGCCCGGACCGAGGCCGGTTCCACCCCCGGTGACGGCCGCGGCTACTTCTACCCTCCCACCGTGGTCACCGATCTGCCCGCCGACGCCCGCCTGTTGCAGGAGGAGGTGTTCGGCCCGGTTGCTCCCATCATCGGCTTTGACACCGACGAGGAGGCCCTCCACGCGGCCAACAACACCGAGTTCGGCCTGGTCTCCTATCTTTACACCACGGACCTGGACCGGGCTCTGCGCATGTCCGAGGGCCTGGAGGCGGGCATGATCGGACTCAACCAGGGACTGGTATCCAACCCGGCGGCGCCCTTCGGAGGCATCAAGGAGTCCGGTTACGGCCGGGAAGGTGGGCGCGAGGGCATCGAGGAGTACCTGGAGGTCAAGTACGTGTCCATCAAGCTGGCCGGCTGAGCGACCGGCGCCAGGCCCGGGCCACCTCGACGAGCTCGGGTCGGTGGGCGGGATCGGCGATCGCCACCATTCGTTCGGCGCGCTCCGCTGGTTCCGCCCCCCGCAGATCGGCGACGCCGTGTTCGGTGACGACAACGTCGACGTCGAAGCGGGGGGCCGAGACCACCTTGGGCCGCTCCACGATGGCGGAGCGGCCGGCAGAGCACGATCCCAGGGCGATGATCGACAAGCCGCCCGGGGATCGGCTGGCCCCGGCACAGAAATCCGGATGTCCTCCAGGTCCGGATACGGGCCCGAGGGCGCTGCCCTCCACGTTGGCCGCCCCGTCGAGGCCGACCTCCAGAGCGGTGTTGATCGTCACCAGCCGTTCGAGCGCGGAGAGCAACGTGAGATCGTGGATGTAGCTCACCGGCCGCATCCGCAGCTGATCCTCGGCGAGCAGGGCGTGGAGCTCACCGCTCCCCCACAGGTAGGCAGCCTCGGCGGGGGCGGCGAGAAGCCCCCGTCGGCTCAGGGCCACCAGCTCGTCGGTGACCAGACCGGAGCGGACGGCGACCGGTTTGATCAGGGCGTTGACGGCGGCGGCGCCGATCTTGCCCGGTCCCCACTGGATGGTGGCATCGTCGGGCACCAAGGTGGCCACCAGTTCACCGATGCGCCGCTCCACCGGGCCGCTTCGGGGCGCCGGCGGCGGGTCGGGGGGATCATGGCGGTCGATGACGGCGACGACGTTGCCCTCCACGACAGGGGTGTGCAGGTCCCCGGTCCGCAGGCCGCCGGCCAGGGGATGAACCTCGACGATCACCTCGTCGGCCCATCGGGCCGCCTCGGGAGCCCACCCCACGCTGGGAGCGAAGCGGAAACCGGACCTGTCGTGCACGGCGGACACCACGGCCACGGTCGGACGCAGACGACCGGCCAGCAGTCGGGGGATGGCCGACAACCGGGTGGGCACAGACCGCACGGCACCGGCGCTGACGGCATCTTTGGAGCCCACCCCAGCCATCAGGGTCGTCACCCGGTGGCCACAATCGAGCCATCCCGGGTCACGGACGATCCACCCCAGCACGATCTCGGGGCTGGGCAGGGCCTCGATGGCGGGCAGCGACATCGGATCAGGCAGGGGGCCGTCGGGGCCGTCGGCCATGACCACGATGGTGGCCGGGGCCGCGTTGACGGGTGCCATCAGCTGAACGCTACGAGGTGGAGGCGAGCCGGCGCTCAGCGCGGGCGGATGTGCTGCGGCTGGCGACGGGCCGGCGCCCGGCCGACTGGCTGGCCAGGGTTGGGACGTTCGATGATTCGGGCAATGGGGCGCCTCTCGGGCGTGGCGTCGACCAGGTAGACCTCCTCACCGTGGTGCGTGATGCTCAGCGGCTTGCCGGCGCAGGTGTAGGTGGCCGCGTCGGGGGTGACCTCGACACGCAGGTGGCTCCCCCGCCAGCGCATGTTGAACGTCAGCCGGACCAGTTGGTCGGGGATGCGCGGCCTGAAGCTCAGGACACCGCCGTGGTCGCGCATCCCGCCGAACCCACACACCACAGCCAGCCATGAGCCACCCAGGGAGGCCATGTGCAGACCGTCCTCGGTGTTGTGGTGCAGGTTCTCGAGGTCGATGAGGGCAGCCTCGCCTACGTAGTCGTAAGCCAACTGCATGTGGCCTGTTTCGGCGGCCACGATGGCCTGGGTGCACGCCGACAGGGAGCTGTCCCGCACGGTGAGCGCCTCATAGTACTCGAAGTTGCGAACCTTCTCCTCGTCGGTGAACTCATCGCCGCAGGTGAACAGGGCCAGGGTCAGGTCGGCCTGCTTGACCACCTGCTTGCGGTAAAGATCCACGTAGGGGAAGTGGAGAAGGAGTGGATACCGCTCCCTGGTCGCCTCGAAGTCCCAGAGGGCGTGCTCGGTGAATCCCTCCGACTGGGGATGCACCCCCAGGGTGGCGTCATAGGGGATGATCATGGCGTCGGCGGCGCGGCGCCACCGAGCGATCTCGTCGTCGGTCACGTCCGGGCATCGGTGCCGGAAACGCTCGGCCACGTCAGCCGCCCCCCGCAGGTTCCGCCGGGCCATGAGGTTCGTGTACACATTGTTGTCGGCGACCGCCGAGTACTCGTCGGGCCCCGTCACCCCGTCGATGCGGAATCCGCCATCGCGATCGAAGGCCCCCAGGGAGCACCACAGCTGGGCGGTGCCGACAAGCAGGTCGACCGCGAAGTTCTCCTCGAAGTACACGTCGGCGGTGGCGGCCGTGTAGCGCATCACCGCATCGGCGATGTCGGCATTGATGTGGAACGCCGCCGTGCCGGCCGGCCAGTAGGCCGAGCACTCCTCGCCGGCGATGGTCCGCCACGGGAAGGCTGCTCCCGACAGGCCGAGCTGGGCGGCGCGCTCCCGGGCCGCCGGGAGAATCGAGTGACGCCACACGAGTGCGTCACGGGCCGAGCCGCGCACGGTGTAGGTGAGCACGGGCAGGACGAAGCTCTCCGAGTCCCAGAACGCATGGCCGTCGTAGCCCGGGCCTGTCAGGCCCTTGCCTGGCAGGGCCCGCGTCTCCGCCCGGGCTCCGGCTTGGCCATGGCGGCCATGATGGACCACCGGGTGGAGGGTCCTGAACGAATCGGCGTGGAGACCGAGTCG
>JALZAH010000197.1 GCA_030948425.1 Actinomycetota bacterium | reverse complement strand
GGCGACGACCTGGGAGACACGTCGGTGACGGTGTCGGTGCTCCACGCCGACGACGACGTCATCGTCGTCGACAAGCCCGCTGGCCTGGTTGTCCATCCCGGTGCCGGTCACGCCCGGGGAACCCTGGTGCAGGGACTGGTAGCCACCTACCCGGACCTGGCCGACCTGGTGGCGCGCGTGGAGGGCGACGACGCCGTGCGGCCGGGCATCGTCCACCGCTTGGACCGGGGCACGTCGGGGTTGTTGATGGTGGCCCGCAACGAGGTCGCTCGCAGGTCGCTGGTGTCGCAGTTGGCGGCTCGGACAGTCGAGCGTCGCTACCGGGCCTTGGTGGTCGGCACGGTGGCCGCCGACGAGGGCCTGATCGACGCCCCCCTCGGTCGGTCGACCTCCGACCCCACCCGACGGGCGGTGCGGGCCGACGGAAGGGAGGCCAGGACGAGCTACTCGGTCGTCAGCCGCTTCGGCTCTCCGCTGGCCGCCACCCTCGTGCAGTGCCGCCTGGAGACGGGGCGCACCCATCAGATCAGGGTTCACCTGGCCGCCATCGGGCACCCTTTGATTGGCGACGGCCGTTACGGGGGTCTGACGGTGGCCGGCGATGCGGGCGTCGTTGGCGGATCACCGGATCGCCATGGTCGCCCGTGGTTGCACGCCGAGACCCTGGGCTTCGATCATCCCGGCTCGGGCCATCGGATGACGTTTCACTCGCCGCTTCCTGTCGACCTGGTCGACGTCCTGAAGCGCTTCGGCGAGGTGGTCGGTTGAACCGAGCCGGTCACTGCGAGCAGCGGAGGGGACGGCTGAGAGTCATCTCCGTCAACGTCGGTAGATCGTGGCCCTCACGGGGCCAGCGGGGCGGGGAGTCCACCACCTGGGCCAGGTGGTGGCCCTAAACTTCCTGCTCGCCGGTGGGTCCGGTGAAGTTCGGGGCGCGCCTCTGGCGGTGCGAGGCCACCCCTTCGATGGCGTCAGGTCCGCCGAACCCGTAGAACTCCATGGCCAGCGATGCGTCGAAGGTGGGGCCGGCCATGCGGTACCAGTTGTTGAGAGCTTGCTTGGTCCAGCGAATGGCACTCTGCGCCCCACCGGCCAGTTGGCGGGCCACGTCCAACGCCTTGTCGGTCACCCCGTCGTCGTCGACGCACAGCGAGACCAGGCCGATCCGTTCGGCCTCCGCCCCGGAGAGGGAATCACAGGTGAGCAGGTAGTACTTGGCCTTGGCCATACCGCACAGGAGGGGCCAGCAGATGGCGGCATGATCCCCGGCGGCCACGCCGATGCGGGTGTGACCGTCGATGATCTGCGCCGTGCGCCCGGCCACCGACACGTCGGCCAGGAGAGCGGACACCAGCCCGGCGCCGACAGCCGGCCCGTGGATGGCGGAGACGATCGGCTTCGAGCAGTTGATGACGTTGTAGACGAGGTCACGGGCCTCGCCCATGATCCGGGTGCGCTCCGAGTAGTCGCCGATGATCTGCTCGATCAGCTCGAAGCTGCCCCCCGCCGACAGGCCCCGTCCTGCCCCCTCGAGCACCGCCACCCGGGTGGCGGGGTCGCGGTCGACCGCCAACCACACGTCAGCCAGCTGACGATGGGCCTGCGGTCCCACGGCGTTGAGGTTGGGTCCGTCGAGGGTGATGCGCACCACCCGCTCCTCGACGGTGTCGCGCTGGATGCGGAACTGGTCGAATGCGGCGTAGGGATCGGTCACAGCACTCCGTCTGGTTGGCGCCCGGCGACGTGGTCCCCACCGGCGGGCAGCCCGATGACGAAGCCGGCCGCCTGGGTCACCGCCCGGTCGGCGGCGGCCACCAGGCCGGCCTGGATGGGGAAGTCATGCCACAGGCCCGGGACCCGGGTGTAGATGATCTCGGTGTCCTGCGAACGGGCCCGGGTGACGAAGCGGTCGGCGTCGGCGATCAGCAGGTCATCGGTACCCACCTGGACGAGCACGGGGGGGAGTCCGGCCAGGGAGCCGAACAGGGGTGACAGCGACGGATCGGCTGGATCGGCGTTACCGGCGTAGGCGGTGACGCACGCCTCCAGCCATCCCGGCGTCAGCAGGCAGTCCCGCCGCACCAACTCGACGGAGACCCGGCGGTCGGCGGTCAGGTCCAGCCACGGCGAGATCAGGATCAGCCCGCCGGGGCTGGGCCGGCCGTCCACGCGCAAGGCCTGGGTCAATGCCAGGGCCATGCCCGCCCCCGCCGAGTCACCGGAGACGACGATCGACTCGGCCGGGACCGTGGCGGACAGGTCGTCCCACACGGCCCGGGCGTCGTCGGTGGCCGCCGGGGCGGGGGCTTCGGGCGCCAGGCGGTAGTGGGGAAGCACGACCGTGACCCCCGACTCGGCGGACACACCAGACGCCCACGCCCGGCACAGTGCCGGTACGCCGGTGGTGTAACCGCCGCCGTGGAAGTGAACCAGGACCCGGCGGCGATCGGCACCGGGGGCGGTGATCACCTCGGCGGCAACCCCGCCGGGTCCGGTGATGGCCACGGTGGTGCCCGGCCTGACCCTGGTGGTCCGGCCCACGGCGCCGATGATGGCGCGTTGACGGGCCCACGAGGCGGTGTCATCGAACGCCGTTCGACGAAGAACCCGCAGGGCGGGGCGAACGAGCGCGGGTGGGAACCGCAGCGACGGGCTCACCCGGTGACCGCCTGGGCGCCGGCTGGGGCGGCCACCGGCGCGGGGTCGGGGACGGGGCTGACGTCGAAGTCGGCCAGGTCGAGATGGCGCAGCTTGTGACGATAGCGGTAGGTGAACGTAGGCCAGTTGTTGGTGTTGCGGCCTGAGGCGGTGGTGTACCAGCTGTGGCAGCCGCTCTTGTAGGTGGTCCGCTCGCTGGTGGCGTCCAGCCAACGGTTGTCGGCCGCTTGGACGTCGGCGCGCACGTCGATCCACGCCAGGCGGTCACGGTCGAGGGCGGCCAGCGCCTCGCACACGTAGGCCATCTGGGTCTCGAGCATGTAGATCACCGAGTTGGCCCCCAGGTTCGAGTTGGGCCCGTAGAGCATGAAGAAGTTGGGGAATCCCGCCACCGCCACGCCGGCGAACGCCTGGGCTCCGGCGCTCCAGGTCTCCTGCAGGTTGCGTCCGTGGCGACCGATGATCTCCATGGGCTGGAGGAACTCGGTCGCCCCGAAACCGGTGCCGTAGATGATGACGTCGACGGGGCGCTCGGTTCCGTCTGCGCTGGTGATCCCCGCTGCGGTGATGGCCGTCACCCGGTCGGTGACCAACTCGACGTGATCGGATGCCAGGGCCGGGTACCAGTCGTTGGAGAATCCGATCCGCTTGCAGCCCACCTTGTAGTCCGGCATGGCCTTGGCCCGCAGGTCGGGATCGTCGATCTGCTCGCTGAGGTGGTCGCGCCACTGGTTGGTGACGTAGTCGGCCATCCTGTCCGACGCCACATAGGCCGAGGTCAGCATCTCGCCGTAGAGGAAGATGCGCAGGCGGTCGAGTCGGGCCAGGAGTGGCACCCGGTGCCAGGCTCCGGTCAGGCCGTCGTAGCGGTGATCGATCTTCGGGAGGACGTAGGGGGCGCTGCGCTGGAAGACGTGCACCCGTTGCGCCTGCTTGGCGATCTCGGGCACGAACTGCATGGCACTGGTCCCGGTGCCGATCACCGCCACCCGCTTGGCGGTCAGGTCCTGGGTGTGGTCCCACTGGGCGGAGTGCCATGACGCCCCGGTGAAAAGGTCACGGCCGGGGATGTCGGGGAGCACCGGACGGGTCAGCTGGCCGACCGCGGACACAACCATCGAGGCGGTGAGCGTAGACCCGTCGGACAGGGCCAGCTCCCAGTGGGCGGCGTCAGCCTCCCAGGTGGCGCACTCCACCCCGGCGCCGAGGCGCAGGTGGGCACCGAGGCCGTAGCGGTCGACCTGATCCTGCAGGTAGGCGAGGATCTCCGGTTGACGCGAGTACCGCCGGCTCCACACAGGTTGGGAGAACGAGTACGAGTACAGGTGGGACGGTACGTCGCAGGCCGCGCCCGGGTAGGTGTTCTCCCGCCACACCCCCCCGATCCGGTCGCTGCGCTCCAGGATCACCAGGTCGTCGTGGCCACGGCCCATGAGCTGGATGGCCATGCCGATGCCAGCGAACCCGGCTCCGATGACGACGACTCGGTGATCGGTGACGGTTCCACTGTAGGCGCGCATGTTCCCCTGGTCGATCGGGCGGTCCGCAGGTCCCTCCTGCGGGCCCCCGTCAGCCTATTGGCCAGCCGGGCGACGGCCCGTGAGGTCGGTGGTCCGGGGGAGTGCCGGCCCCACGACCGGTGGCGTAGCCTGCCCGGCGCCCGTCGTCGAACGCGAAGGAGCCCCCGTGGCCCTGTCCATCGGCATCGTTGGCCTCCCGAACGTGGGGAAGTCGACGTTGTTCAACGTGCTCACCCACAACTCGGTGCTGGCCGCCAACTATCCCTTCGCCACCATCGAACCCAACGTGGGCGTGGTCGGCGTGCCCGACGCTCGGCTCCGCCGCCTGGCCGAGCTCTACAACGCCGAGCGCCAGGTCCCCGCCACGGTCACCTTCGTCGACATCGCCGGCATCGTGCGGGGTGCCTCCGAGGGGGAGGGCCTGGGCAACGCCTTTCTGGCGGCCATCCGGGAGTGCGACGCAATCTGCCAGGTGGTGCGGGTCTTCGCCGACCCCGACGTCATCCATGTCGACGGTCGGGTTGACCCGGGTGCCGACGTGGAGACCATCAACACCGAGCTCATGTTGGCCGACCTGGCCACCGTCGACAACCGGGTGGCCCGACTGACCCGCGACGCCCGGACCCGGCCACAGCTGGCCGGGGAGCTCCGAGCGGTCACGGCCGCCCGTGAGGTCCTCGACGCGGGCCGGACCATCGCCTCGGCGGTGACGGCCGGCGAGCTCGACGCCGAACCTGTCGGCGACCTGCATCTGCTCAGCGCCAAGCCATTCATCTACGTCTTCAACATCGACGAGGGCGACCTCGGCAAGCCCGCCCGGGCCCAGGACCTGGCGGGCCTGGTCGCCCCCGCCGAGTCGGTCGTGCTCTGCGCCCAGATCGAAGCCGAGGTTTCCGAGCTCGACCCCGACGAAGCCGCCGAGCTGCTTGCCGGCTACGGCCAGACCGAGTCAGGACTGGCGCAGCTCATCCACGTCGGGTTCCGGACCCTCGGGTTGCAGACCTACCTCACCGCCGGTCCCAAGGAGGCCCGGGCCTGGACCATCCACATCGGCGACACCGCTCCCGAGGCCGCCGGCGTCATCCACACCGACTTTCAGCGGGGTTTCATCAAGGCGGAGGTCGTCTCCTACGACGATCTCGTCGCCGCCGGGTCCATCCCCGCCGTGCGTGCCGTCGGCAGGGCCCGCATCGAGGGCAAGGACTACGTCATGCGTGACGGCGACGTCGTGGATTTCCGCTTCAACGTCTGATTGCTCCGACGGTCATCGCCGCCGGTTGCTCCTTTCAGGAGAGCCGTCTGACGGCCAGCTCGGGGTGGGGGAGCCACACCCGCAGCTTCCCGCCGGGCGCGGTGGCCACCGCCGTCGCATGGTCGACGAGCAGGGGGGTGATGGTCAGCTCCACCACCTCGGGCAGGTCCTCGGCCAGCCTGCCCACCCGGGCCACGACGTCACGCAGGGCCGCCAACTGGGGTGGACCCCAACGATCGTCGTGGTGGTCACCGGTAGCCGCCGCCTCGTCGACCAGCTCGGCCACATCGGCCTCGGTGAGCGGGGCGGCGCGTCCTGTGGTCGGGCGTGGGGCTTCACTTGCGGGCCCGCTGGTGCCGACCGAGATCAGCGCCCCGAACTGGGGGTCCTGGCTGACGGTCACGGCCACCTGCAGGGTCTCGGGCGACGCCGTGGAGCCGTCCGCGGCGACCGAGACTCCGTAACAGCCGAGCAGGGAGGCGGCCTCGTCGGTTCCCAACGAGTGCTCGGTGCGGGGGTCGGCCCCTGCCAGCCAGGCACCGACGCGCCGGCGCGCCCCTTCGGTGTCGACGGGGCCGAGATCTACCGCTTCGCTCCGGGGCTGAGCCCGCCACTGCGCGTATCGGGCCACCAGGCCCAGGGCCCGGGCGGCCGCCTCGGGAAAGGCGAACGCGGGAATCTTCGGGCGCCCGGTGCCGCCGTCGAGCAGCTCCCGTCGACCAAAGGCGCAGGCCAGAAGCGGTTTGGTCGGTGTGGCCGCCTCCCCCAAGGCCTGGGTGACCGCTTCGATCGGTGCAGCCATGGGCGAGGTGTACAGGGCCAGTCCGGCGTCGACATCATGATCGGCCAGGACGGCGGTGAGCACATGACGGAACAACGACGGCGAGGCGTCGGGCGCCAGGCCCACCGGGTTGGTGGTGATGACGCTGTTCGATGGATGGTCGCCGGGGCCGGTCAGGGCCCGGATGCGATCCTCGGTGGCGTTGCCCAGCGTCGCCATCTCGAGCCCGGCGCCGTGACAGGCGTCGGCGGCCAGGACGGCGGGCCCACCGACGTTGGTGACGATCGCCACCCGCCGTCCGGGTGGCAGGGGTTGGGAGGCCAGCAGTTGGGCCACGTCGAAGAGCTCCTCGAGCGTGTCGGTGCGCAGCACGCCCGCCTGGCGGAACAAAGCGTCGACGACACGGTCGTCCTGAGCTGGGCGGTGGACGCCGACGGCCCGGGAGCCGGCCGGCGAACGGCCACTCTTGACGGCCACGATCGGCTTGTGGGCGGCCACTCGCCGGGCCACCCGGGCAAAGGTGCGGGGGTTGCCGAACGACTCGATGTACATCAACACCACGTCGGTGGCCGGATCCTCGTCCCAGTACTGAAGCAGGTCGTTGCCACTGACGTCGGCCTTGTTGCCGGCGGACACGAACGTGGACACGCCGAGGCCCCGCCGGGCCATCTCGTCGAGCAGCACCACACCGAGGGCGCCGGATTGAGCCACGAAACCGATCCTGCCGCGCGGGGAGAAGGGGGAGAAGGTGGCGTTGAGGTTCACGGCTGGGTCGGTGTTGACCACGCCCATCGATGCCGGACCGATGACCCGCATGCCGTTACGGCGGGCCTCGCTCACGATCCGGCGTTCGAGGGCAGCGCCATCGGCGTCGCGCTCGGCGAAGCCTGCGGAGACGATGGCCAGGCCACCGACCTGCTTGCGGGCGCACTGCTCGACGACGACGGCGACCTGAGCGGCGGGCACCACGATCACCGCCAGATCGACGCTGTCGGGAACGTCGAGCACACTCGGGTAGGCACGGACACCGCCGACGGCGTGGGCGTGGGGGTTGACGGGGTAGACGGTGACCTGCGGGTCGCCGTCGAGGATGCTGCGCAGCAGGGCCCGCCCGAGCGTCGGGCGGGAGCTGGCCCCGATGACCGCCACCGTGCGGGGCGCGAGCAGCCGACGCACGGAGCGGGCGGCCGCCCGTCGCTCCCGGTCATGGGCCACGGTGAGCGACGCCTCGGTCGGCTGGATCGGGAAGGCCACCCGGACGACGCCGTCGGCGTAGGTGCGCTGGTCATCGAAGCCGGCCTCGTGGAACACCCGGAGCATGCGCTTGTTGTCCGGGAGGGTGTCGGCCACGAAGCGGGTGATCCCCGACGCTGCGGCGATGGCTGTCAGGTGTTCGAGCAGCACCGTGGAGATGCCCCGTCCCTGATGGGGGTCGTCGACCAGGAAGGCTACTTCGGCTTCAGCTCCACCCCCGGCGTCATCGGTGACGGAGGCGGGCAGGCGCTCGCTGCGGGCCACGGCGATGATGTCGTCACCCAGAACTCCGACGAGGGCGAAGCGGTCGACGTAGTCGACCCGCACGAAGCGGTCGAGCAGGCGCGGCGACAGCGTGGAGAGGGGAGTGAAGAACCGAAAGTAGATGGTCTCCGCCGACAGCCGCTGGTGGAGTGCCTGGATGGCCGGTCCGTCCGCCGGGCGGATGGGCCGGACGTGCATGGTGGCGCCGTCAGCAAGGACGACATCAACCGCCCACTGGTCGGGGTAGCCGGGGGGGTTCTCAGCCGACGGGGACGACAGGGGCCGGTCCAATCCCGGTGGCCGGGGCGCCGCTCGCCCGCGCCACCATGTCGGCCAGGCTCAGCGAATCGAGATGGCGTCGCATGGTCTCGCCGGCGTCCGCCCACACGGCCAGCAACACGCACTGGCCCTCATGGTCGCAGGCCCCGTTCTGGTGGGGCTCTCCGAAGTCGCCGGCCACGATCGGTCCCTCCACGGCACTGACGATCTGGCCCAGGCTGATCTGGTCCGGCGGTCGGGCCAGTACATAGCCCCCGCCCACGCCGCGCTTGGAGCGCACCAGACCGGCGCCTTTGAGGGCCAGAAGGATCTGCTCCAGGTAGGGCTGCGGAAGCCCCGTTCGCTCCGCGATGTCGCGCACCGAGGTGGGCTGGACAGAGCCGGCGCGCAGCGCCAAGGAGAGCAGCGCCCGGCTGGCGTAGTCGCCACGGGTGGAAACCTTCACGACCCCATGGTAGGCCCTAACGTGATCTTGATGCCGCCCGGTGTTCCTGCAGCACTCCCCGCCCCCTCCACCGTCGACTCGCCCACCCTGCCTGACTATGCGGGCCCCAATCTGAGCGGGGTCATCCCCGGGCTCCTGGCGGATCCAGGCCAGCGACCGGCGTGGTTTCCGGCCCCAGTCGCCGACGCCGCCCAGGTCGTCCTCCTCGTCGTCGACGGGCTGGGATGGCACCAGCTGGCTGCCCGTCGCCACCTGACCCCGACTCTGGCGGCCATGGCCGGCGGGGCCATCACGTCGGTGGCGCCCACCACCACGGCCACCGCCCTGACCTCGATCGCCGTCGGTGCCGCACCGGCCACTCACGGGGTGGTCGGCTTCCGGCTTCGCGTCACCCATCCGAGCGCCGGGCCCGAGGTGCTCAACGTGTTGCGGTGGCGAACGCCGAGCGGTGATGCCCGCAAGGCCTTCGACCCCCGGGTGTTCCAGCCCCAAGCCGCTTTCGGTGGTCGAGCGGTGCCGGTGATCAGCCGCATGGAGTTCGCCGGCAGCGGGTTCAGCGAGGCCCACCTGGGCGGAGCTCGGATGGTGGGCTGGGCGACCGCATCGGCCATAGCCGTCGAGGTCGGCCGGGCCCTGGGTGCCGGGGAGCCGCTCGTCTACGCCTACTACGACGGCTTGGACAAGACCGCCCACATCACTGGTCTCGGTGAGCACTACGACGCCGAACTGGTGACCGTCGACGGCCTGGTGGCCGGCATCGTCGACCGGCTCCCGGCCGGGGCCACGCTGGTCGTCACCGCCGACCACGGCCAGGTGGAGGTGGGAGCCCGGGCCAAGAGCCTCCCTCCGCAGATCACGGCCATGACGGCCATGGTCAGTGGGGAGTCACGGTTCCGCTGGCTGCACGCCGCCCCCGGCCGCGACGCCGAGCTGCTCGAGGCGTGCCGGCAGTGGTGCGGCCCCGAGGCGTGGGTGCGCACCGTCGATGACCTCGACGCCGAGGGATGGTACGGCGGCCCCCTCGACGGGCGGGTCCGATCTCGCCTGGGCGACGTGGCCCTGGTGGCCCGGGCGCCGGTCGGCTATCTGGAGGGGGCGGACCCCGGCGAGTCCCGTCTGGTGTCGATGCACGGCTCCTTGACCGCCGATGAGATGTGGGTGCCGCTGGTGGCCGTCGCTGCCTGAGGCGTGTCGGGTCGGCGGGCGGCTCGATGACACCCGCTCGACGAACGCCGCCGAAGACAGGAAGAATGGCTGCATGCCCGCCGACGCACTGTCCCCCTCCGACCTCGTTGTCGTCACCGAGCCCGACGGGGCCGGCGCCGCCGAACCGATGTCGGAGGCCGTGGAGCACCCGGGCAAGGTCATGCGGATCGGCTCCATGATCAAGCAGCTGCTCGAGGAGGTCCGCCAAGCCCCACTCGACGAGGCCAGTCGCAACCGCCTGCGTGAGATCTACGACACCTCCATCGTCGAGCTGGCCGACGGTCTGTCCCCGGATCTGCGCGACGAGCTGGGCCGGATGGCCTCCCCCTTCAAAGAGGACGAGGTTCCGAGCGAAGGAGAGCTGCGTGTCGTCCAGGCCCAGTTGGTGGGGTGGCTGGAAGGTCTCTTCCATGGCATTCAGGCCACGCTCTTCGCTCAGCAGATGGCCGCCCGGGCCCAGTTGGATCAGATGCGCCAGCGCAGCCTCCCGGCTCCCGATCAGGACGCCGGTCCCGGCGGCACCTACCTCTGATTGGGGGCCAAGCCGGTGATTGGGCCGCCCGATCACGTCCCGCCCGGGGCAGGTCGCCCCAGCAGGAACAACGGCAGGACCGTGATCCGAGGCTGTGTTGAGCCGGGAGATGACAGCGACAGTCCGGGATGGTTGCGGGCGCGCTAGCCTCGTCGACGAGGGAATCACACCGCTGTAACTTGTCCACAGACTAGCCCACAAGGCTTGTGGAGAACCCATCGGCGGCGTCCCCCGTTCCGCCATCCCCGTCGGCCCTGGAGGTCTCGTGGGCTCGTCGTTCACCCACCTGCACAACCACACCGAGTTCTCGATGCTCGATGGGGCGGCTCGGGTGGGTGACGTGGTCGCCCGGGCGGTGGCCGACGGTCAGCCGGCGATCGGCATCACCGACCACGGGAACATGTACGGCGTTCTGGACTTCTACAAAGCAGCCCGGGCGCAGGGCGTCAAGCCCATCATCGGCACGGAGGCGTACATGGCTGCCGAGTCCCGCTTCGATCGGCCGGTGCGCCGGGGCCGACTCGACGACGGCGGGGGGGACGGCGACGGTGGCGAGAAGCTGTACTACCACCTGACCCTCCTGGCGGAAACCAATGCGGGTTACAAGAACCTCTTGAAACTGAGCAGCGATGCTTATCTCGAAGGCTATTTCTATAAGCCGCGTTGTTTGGTTCCAGGACAGGAAATCGTTACTCGAAACGGGATGAAGCCTATCGAAGAAGTGCGCGAGGGCGATGAAGTCCTCACCCACAGGGGACGGTTTCGCAAGGTCCAGCACACCACCTCGCGTCAACATGTCGGCGAGATCTATGGCGTTCGACTCAACGCGGCATACGACCGGGTCACCTGGATGACCGGTGAACACCCGGTGCTCATCCGCGATCGCTTCGGGAACAGATCGTGGACCGAGGCCAGGTGTATCAGACCAGGACGCAACACCAGAGAGGACTCGCTGAACACTTGGAACAGCTGGGTCTGCCTGCCGACAGTCGCGCGCAGACGCGGAGGCCGGACGTCCCACCCTGGTCCATTGGTCGATGTGATGCTCGACGAGCACTTCGGTCCCCACCGCAAGACAGTTTCCGACGAGTTTGTCTACAAGCCAGTCACCGCGATCGAGGTCAAGCAATATGACGGCCCCGTCTACAACATCGAGGTGGAGGAGGACCACTCCTACGTCTCTGATTTCGCGATGCACAACTGTGACTGGGACATGCTGGATCAGTACCACGAGGGGGTCATCGCCACGACCGGGTGTCTGGGCGGCGTCGTTCTCCAGGCGCTGCTCAAGAACGAGACCGACAAGGCCACGAAGTTGGCCGCCCGCCTCCAGGACGTGTTCGGCCGTGACAGCATGTTCGTGGAGCTTCAGGATCACGGTCTGGCCGCCCAGCGCCAGACCAATCCCCAGCTGATCGACATCGCCAAGCGCATCAAGGCGCCGCTGCTGGCCACCAATGACGGCCACTACACCCGGCGAGAGGACGCCATCGCCCACGACGCCTTGCTGTGCGTGCAGACAGGGTCGACGATGGATGATCCGAAGCGGTTCAAGTTCGAGGGTGACGAGCACTACTTGAAGAGTGCGGCGGAGATGCGCCACCTCTTTGCCGACTATCCCGAGGCCTGCGACAACACCCTGTGGATCGCCGAGCGGGCCGATGTCACCATCGAGTTCGGGAAACCGCAGTTGCCGTCGTTTCCCCGTCCCACCGGGTTCGCCGACGCCGACGCCTACCTCCGCCACCTGGCCTACGACGGAGCGGCGTCTCGTTACGGCTCGCCGCTGCCGGCCAAGGTCGACGACCGGCTCAGCCACGAGCTGGGGATCATCTCGTCGATGGGCTTCTCCGACTACTTCCTCGTCGTGTGGGACCTCATCCGCTACGCCCGGGATCACAAGATCAGGGTTGGGCCGGGGCGGGGAAGCGCCGCCGGGTGCTGCGTGGCCTACTGCCTGCAGATCGTCGACCTGGACCCCATCGCCTACGACCTGCTCTTCGAGCGGTTCTTGAACCCCGGGCGCAAGCAGATGCCTGACATTGACATGGACTTCGACGAGCGGTACCGCTCAGACATGATCAGGTACGCGGCCGAGCGCTACGGCTGGGACCACGTGGCTCAGATCGTCACGTTCTCCACCATCAAGGCACGAGCGGCGGTGCGCGACGCAGCACGAGTCCTCGGTTACCCCTACGGCCTCGGCGACCGGGTGGCCAAGGCCATACCTCCCCTGGTCATGGGCCGCGACACGCCCCTGTGGGCCTGCTTCGAGCAGGCTCCCAAGTACGCCGACGGCTACCGGACGGCCACCGAGTTGCGCGACATGTACGCCGCCGACCCCGACGTGGCCAAGGTCGTCGATGTGGCCAAGGGCCTCGAGGGCCTGCGCCGCCAGGACGGCATCCACGCCGCCGCCGTAGTCATCTCCGCCGATCCCCTCACCGAGTATCTGCCCATCCAGCGCAAACCGGTGGCGGGAGGCAAGGCCGAGGACGCCCCCATCGTCACCCAGTACGAGATGCACGGCGTCGAGGAGCTGGGCCTGCTCAAGATGGACTTCCTCGGCCTGCGCAACCTTTCGGTCATCGAACGGTCCCTGGACCTGATCGAGGCCAGCACCGGTGAGCGCCCCGACATCGACAACGTGGACCTCCACGACGATGCCGTGTTCGAGATGTTGCAGCGGGGCGACTCCATCGGCGTGTTCCAACTCGAGGGCACGGCCATGCGGGCCCTCATGCGTTCGTTGGCGCCGACCGAGTTCGAAGACGTCGCCGCCCTGGTGGCGCTGTATCGCCCCGGGCCCATGGCTGCGAACATGCACTACGACTACGCCGACCGGAAGAATGGTCGCAAGCCGGTGGAGTACCTCCATCCTGACGCCGAGGAGGTCCTGGGAGAGACCTACGGGTTATGCCTGGCGGGCGATACCGTCGTCCACGATGCTCGGACAGGGCTTCCGGTCCGTCTCGATCAGGTCGACCCGACTTCGGGGATCACCGTCCAGGCAGTCGACGACGACCTGCGCCCCGTCAAGCGGGTGATCACGGACTGGCGCTGCAACGGCGAGCGCGACACCATCCGCCTTCGGCTGCGCAACGGGATGACCCTGACCGGTACGCCCGACCATCGGGTGCTGACCGAGCAGGGATGGAAGGAGATGGGCTCGCTCGTCCCCTCCGATCACGTGGGTGTGCCCCGCCAGACGCTCGGTCCGGACGTGTCCGTGCCCGACGACCTCGACCGCCTGCGGGTGCTTGGCAACCTGTTGGCGGACGGTTCGCTCAGCACACGCTCGGCCGTCATCAACTGGATTGCCGTCGAGAGTGTCGAGCCAGTCGGAAGACAGTGGGTCTATGACATCACCGTTGACGACGTCCACAACTTCGTGGCCAACGGGATCATCGCCCATAACTGCATCTACCAGGAGTCGATGATGCGGGTGGCGCAGAAGTTCGCCGGATACTCGCTCACCGAGGCAGACAACCTCCGTAAAGCGGCGGGGAAGAAGGTTCGCGAGATCATGGCTCTCGAACGTCAGAAGTTCATTGACGGCTGCGAGCGCACCGGCTATGGGCGAGAGCTCGGCGCCAGGTGGATGGACATCATCGAGCCTTTCGCCGACTATGCCTTCAATCGCAGCCACGCCTTTGGCTATGGCTACATCAGCTACCAGACGGCATGGCTGAAAGCACACCATCCGGCGGAGTACTTCGCGGCGTTGTTGACCAGCGTCAGGGAAGACAAGGACAAGACCGGCATGTACCTGGCCGAGTGCCGGGCCCAGGGCATCGAGGTCCTGGTCCCCGACATCAACCTGTCGTCGTCGGAGTTCACCGCTCTGCGGGGGGGAGGGGTCAACGCCAAGGGCTCGATCCCCTTTGGGATGTCCGCCATCCGCAATGTCGGCTCGGGACTGGTCGAACGGCTGGTAGCCGAACGCGACAGAGGGGGCCGTTTCGTCGACTTCTACGACTTCGCCAACCGGGTGGACCCCGTCGTGCTCAACAAGCGGACCGTCGAGTCGCTCGTCAAGGCTGGCGCCTTCGACTCGCTGGGCTACCCCCGCCAGGGCTTGTGTCTGGTGTTCGAGCAGATCATCGAACGGACCCTGGCCCGGCGTCGGGAGGAAGATCAGGGGGTGATGAGCCTCTTCGAGTCGCTCGGCCAGGCCAACGACGGCGGTTTTGACGATGCTCGCCTGCCGATCCCGGAGCGGGAGTTCGACAAGACGCAGCGCCTGGCCTTCGAGAAAGAGATGCTCGGCCTCTACGTGAGCGACCATCCCCTCCTCGGGGTGGAGGCCGCGCTGGCCCGTCACACCGACCTGAGCATCGCCGAGCTGCTCGAAAATCGGGAGGGTTCCGGGATCCGCTGGGTGGGCGGTGTGGTCACCGGCCTGGCGCGCAAGTACACCAGGAAGGGCGACCTGATGGCCACGTTCGTTCTCGAAGATCTGCAGTCGAGCATCGAGGTGTGGGTGTTCCCCCGCACCATGAGCGAGATCGGCTACCTGCTGGCCGACGATGTCGTGGTCTGTGTGAAAGCCCGTCTGGACACCAAGGAGGACCAGGCCAAGCTCATCTGCATGGAGATCAAGCGCCCGGCGCTGACCGTGGACGGGGGCGCCGACGCTCTTCACCTGGAGCTACCCATGCACGCCCTGTCCGACGACCGAGTCGATCATCTCCGACAGGCCCTGGCCGACCATCCCGGGGGCTCACCGGTGTTCCTTCACGTCGGCACCAAGTGCATCCGTCTGGGCCCCGAGCACAACGTGGACACCACCAATGGCCTGGTGGCAGAACTGCGTGTGCTGCTCGGGGAAGGGTGCCTGTGGAACAAACCTGTCCTGAGCGCCTAACCTAGGAGACGACGTTCGCCCGTGATGAGGAGAGTCAGAGCAACGATGACGCTCGAAGTCGACACCAAGGACTGCACCGCACTAGCGG
>JALZAH010000154.1 GCA_030948425.1 Actinomycetota bacterium | reverse complement strand
TGCGCTGGATACGATTGCTGTTGGCGCTGTTGACCATGGCGATCCCGGCGTCGGGGCCGTTGCCCGTGACCGTGTTGCTGGCCACGGTGTTCCTGGTCGAGCCATCGAGCACGATGCCGTCGTTGTATACGGTCGTGCCCAGGCCAACGTTGTCCATCACCTTCATATTGGTGATCGTGTTCCCCGAGCCGCCCTTGACGAGTACGCCAACGAAAAAGGCCCGGACGGTCCCACCTTTGAGCGTGACCCTTGTCGCATTGTCGAGATGGATGCCGGCCTGGTCGATGGCACCCGCGGGGTTCGATCCCGCGCCGGTCACGGTGTGGCCGGCCAGGTTGATGATGAGGCCGGTGCCCTGGACGATCAGGCCGGCGCCGAGACATGGTCCGATGTTGTTGGCCACGGTGATACTCGTGGTGATCGTCTGGCCGCACGAAACCATCGTGGCGGCCTGTGCCGCGGAAGCCCATCCGAAAGCGCTGCCCAACAGCGCCACGGCCGACGCAATACTGAACCGTCTGACGATCTTCCGCACATTTCCCCCTGGGTGATCTCCGCCGGGTTCTGGTGAGCGACGGCAAAGGCACAAGCCGCCAACGCGGGACTGTAAGGGAGATGCCGCCGGGAGCGCAAGGCACTTGGTTGTCAAAGGCGACGAGCGGCCAGCACCCGCTTGAGGAAAGTGCGGGTCTCGGGTTGGCCGGGGTGATCGAAGATGCGCTCGGGCGTGCCCTGCTCCACGATTCGGCCTTCGTGTAAGAAGGCCACAGAGGTGGAGATCTCCCGGGCGAAGCCCATCTCGTGGGTGGCGAGCAACAGGGTCATGCCCTCGGTCACGAGCTCGCGGACCATGTCGAGCACCTCACCGACGAGCGCCGGATCCAGGGCACTGGTGACCTCGTCGAGCAGCATGAGGCGAGGCTGCATGGCCAGGGCCCGCACGATGGCGACCCGCTGCTGCTGACCGCCGGACAGGCGGTCGGGGTACTCGGCCCTCTTGTCGAGCAGTCCGATCCGGGCGAGCAGCTGGTCGGCTCGTTGCACGGCCGCGCCCTTGTCGAGGCCGAGCACCCGCCGGGGACCGAGGGCCACATTGGCCACCACCGTCATGTGCGGGAACAAGTTGTAGTTCTGGAACACGATGCCCACGGAGCGCCGCATCCGGTTGAGAGAGGCATCGTCCTGGATCACGGGGATACCCGCCACCGTGACCGACCCGGCGTCGAGCGCCTCGAGTCCGTTGACGCAGCGAAGGAGGGTGGACTTCCCCGAACCAGAGGCCCCGATGAGCGAGATCACCTCGTGTTCGGCGACGCTGAGGTCGATACCGCGAAGGACCTGGTTGGAGCCGAAGCGCTTCTCGGCGCCCACGATGTCGACCAGCGCGGCAGGCATCACCCCACCCGCATCCGTTGCTGGTCGCGCTTGAGGAGGTAGTCGGTCAGGCGCGCCATCGGGATGGTGATGACGACGAAGCACAGGCCCAGCCCCACCATCGGGGACAGGTTGAACTTGTTGCCCGAATAGATGCGTGAGCGGTTGAACCCTTCGAGCAGCCCGATCACCGACACCAAGGCGGTGTCCTTCTGCAGGCCGATGAAGTCGTTCAGCAACGGCGGGACGACGCGGCGCACGGCCTGGGGCACGATGACGTATCGCATGGTCTGGCGGTGCGTGAGCCCCAGGGACCGAGCCGCCGCCGCCTGGCTCCAGTGGACGCTCTCGATGCCGGCCCGGTAGACCTCGGCCACATAGGCGCCGTAGACGAGCGTGAGGGCCAGAACCCCCAACTGGAAGAGCGACAGCTTGCTGACCACCGGCAGGCCGGACAGCGGGAGGCCGAAGCCGACCAGATAGATCGTGACGATCGCCGGCAGGCCGCGGAAGAGGTCGACGTAGGCGATGGCAAGCCAGCGGGCGGGAGCCGCCGCCCGACCGGGGAGCGCCCGTACCAGCGCCACCGCCAGGGCCCACACCAGCACCAGCGCCTCGGCCACCATGAACAGCTTCACATTGACCCAGAACCCCTTGATCACGGTGGGGAAGCTGTCGGTCAGGAAGGTCCAGTTGAAGAAGGTCTCCTGGACCTTCTTCAGGTCGGACCACGACGAGATGACCGCACCGACGATGGCCGCCACGACGATGGCCAGGACGATGATCGCCACAGGACGCCGACCTCTGTCCGGCGATGACAGGCCATCGGGGGCTTCGGAGAGATCCTGGACGACCAGCGGGCCAATGGCCGGTGCCTCCGGCGGTGCGAGAGGGCCGCCGTCCGGGCCCTCGATGCCAGGGCCGGGGCCTTGGCCGGAGTCCCCGGCCCCGCTCACATCGCTCATGAGACCTTGATGATGGGCACCTTGGTCGGGTCGGCACCGAACTGCGGCTGCAGGAACTGGGCGCTGAGGCGGTCGAGGGTGCCATCGTTGCGCATGGCCGTCAGCGCCTCGTCGAACTTGGCCAGGTCGGGAGAACCCTTCACCACTACGCCACCGTAGGACTCACCGGACCTGAACTGTCCGACGACCTCGAAGGGCGAGCCGGGCTGGGCGGCCTGGCCGAGCACGATGGCGGTGTCGAGGAGGACGGCGTCGATCTGCTTGGCCTGGAGGGCGGTGAAGGCCTGGGTGGTCTCGCCATAGACCCTGGTCTCCTTGGCCGGCTTGATCACGTCGTCGACGAAGGTCTGTCCCGTGGTGCTCTGCTGCACCCCCCACTGGAGGGCCTTGGCCGCGGTGAGGTCAGCGACCTGGGTGCCCTTGTTCACGAGGACACCCTGGTCGGAGGCGAAGTAGGGCGCGGTGAAGTCGACGACCTTCTTGCGGTCATCGGTGATGGTGACCTGGGACAGGGCGAGGTCGAATCCCTTGGCCTGGCCGGCGACCAGCGCGTCGAAGGAGACGTTCTCCACCTTCACCCCCTTGGTGAGACCGAGCCGGCGGGCGAGGTCCTGGGCGATCCCGTACTCGTAGCCGCCCTTTATGGAGGCCGGGTCGTCGCCGTTCCAGAAACCCGGCGCGGGCAGATTGGTGCCGACCG